>JACPDY010000042.1 GCA_016183775.1 Bacteroidota bacterium | reverse complement strand
TTGCCGACCGGGGTGATAAGGTATCGTTTACCATTTGTCCGGTTGTGATAAGGGTAAAATTCCCACTTCCGTCATTTTGGTACAATTGGGCGCTTTGTGGAACTCCGGTTCCTCCCGCAAGTTTATATAAAATAATATCGATATCTCCATCATTGTCATAGTCTATCCATTCGGCAGGCGTAGAGTTGAATGGGGTAGTAGGTGTACTGAGCACATTACCTGTTACTTGGGTAAAGTTGCCATCACAATCATTTCTATAAAGTGTGTTTGCCGGATTACAGAATGCTATGACATCCAGGTCCCCATCTCCATCATAATCACCCCAGCTGCTGCTGGTAGTACGTCCTAGGTTGACAATATCGCCAGTGGTTACTTTGGTGAAATATTGTTGAGGGAAATCAGGCTCTAAATGCAACATTACCGGGCTTAAAGTGATCCATTCGCGTATTGTATGGCTTGCTGTATCAGCTATAGCTAAACCACTTTTGGTAGCAATTCGATATCGAATAGCGGTGTCTAAGGAATGAACCTCAGCTTTGTTGAATGAGAAGAACCCACTCGAATCTGTTACTACATAAGAGATACTATTCACAATACTTCCAGAAGAATCAATAAATATAATCGTGTCACCCACAGCTGGACCACTCCCACAAATAGTATCTCTCTTTAAAAATCCACCAACCGTAGGCCTACAATCCTGCACAATAAATCGTTGGTCAAGCGTATCTATTTGTCCCAAAGTATCGGTTACAATTAATCTAATATCATATGAACCGGGTATTGAATAATAAATTTTGGGATGAGCGACATTGGAAAATTGTCCATTTCCGAAATTCCAATTGTAGTTAAAAATTCCGGTTGAATCGTCCTCATAAGTTCCTGTTGCAATAATGGTATCATTCGGACAATCTAATGTGTCAGGGTCTAAAACAACATGACCAAGATTTGATTGTTTACAAAAAAAACAGTCTTTACTCTTTAAAACAAAGGCCCAATCAGGATAATTTTCATCAGTTGTAGGAACCGGAAGTTTGGCTTTACCAAATAAGTTAGGAGCAATGGTTAACGTAGTTAAAGAATGTTGAATTATTCGTGTATAAAACCATTTTAATTCATACTTTTTTGAGAATGACAATCCACTTGTAATTTTAATATTGCGCTCTGCAATTGTATAAGGACTAACTAAATTTTGATCAGCTTTTGTCCCAACATCGGGGTTAGTTGCCTGACCAGCAGCAACTAAAGAGTTAATACATGGATCAATGTATCTGTAATTCCACCAATGGCAACTCATATTGTGAACCCATCCGGCAAAATAACCTTTTAGATCAGTCAAATAGTAATATTCATATGTTCTTTCCAAACTTTGAGCCTTTATAAAAGAATAATCTATATAAGTTATCTTGTGTAACTCATCTTCAGAACCAAACAAAACATCTCTCGCCTTACTCAAATCTACATTATTATCAAAAAACCACCTTAAGTGAGAAATATTATTTGCACGATATTCGTTTTTTTCCCAGGCATTCCAATTTAAACCAACAGAATAACCTCCCATAAAAGCACTGGCCCAAATGGAATTGTGAAATTCAAGATCAAAGCAATTGTCAACTAAAAAATTCCCATTGCCCATTTCGCCAATTGTAGATGGCTTTTTGTATTTCCGTATAATTGGAAACAGAGCATTGTTCCTATCCAAATTTATTCGCCTATTCAATCCATAACTATGAATACTTGTGACATTTATATTGGGAGAAAAATATGTATTGTCATCATTTTCAGGTTCGCCAGAATAACTTGTGGAAACCAAATGTTTTTTTTGATCAATAGATTTAATATATTCCGCCATTTCCCAGTGCCAACTTGCTGTGGCCTGACGATAGTTCGAAGAGTTTTTATAATCATTCCGTATGGGAACTTCGCTGTTGCCGACAGCATATTCACGTCCAGTTTGGTCAATTTCATTCATAATTTGAAAAAGAGCGATATTACTTGAGTAACCCCAACGAGAAAGCATATATCTTAACCGATTTTGGTAATACTTTTTGGCAATTGGGTTTTGAAAAAAATCAATAGGTTGGTTCACTCCTGGAATTGTTGTATGATAAGGGTTATTTTGCCATCCATTAGTAAAACAGAATGGGTCATTAATGTCGTAAGTCTGAAAATTATCCAAACAAAAAATGAAATGCATATTTTTATCGTGCGCCAAATCAAACATTTTATCTAATTCCCACATATGAGGCTGGACTTCATCGTAATCACCTAATTTGTTAAGCTCTGGCAAGAATGAACTTGTATGAGCAAAGAATCTAAAAAAATTACCGCCATTACTCGCTAAGTCCGATACGTATCCTTGCCATGTAATATAATGCTGTGGTTGGGCAGAATAATAGGCACAAGAAAATGAATTTACAAAGCCTATATTTTGACCTATTCCAAAAAATTGATTTCCGGTTTCGCTAAATTTCAATCGATCGTAATTCCCCACTTTTAAGTAGCCTTGATTATTTGACGGCACACAATTAAAATTAAAACAACCTATACTTACTGTAGTGTGATTTACATTTACGGAAATAGAACCAGACCATTCCCCAACTTCATCAGGCGCAATTCGTAATCTCCATGTGTAATCTTTATTGGGATCATTAATAACATTATCCCAGGAAGTATTGGTGCTATTATGAATAAATTCTTTGTAAAAAAAAGCATAGCCACTAATTGAATGGCGAAATGGAGTTGTTCGAAATGCGTTAAAAGATATATCTATTTGATCGGGATCGTAAGGATTAATACCAGATCCTCCTGCCAAATAATTATCAATTTGGGCTTGAATAGTTGCAGGCAACTTTATTCCCAATTCGTATTTTTCATATTTTCCAACACTTGCACCAATAGCAGAATATGGAGTTATCACTTTTAAATCAAGTAGTGTATTAGAAATGGTTGCATGGAAGTTACCACCAGCAGTAAAGTTTCCGGCATGAAATCCATTCAACAAATGGACACATTTTCCAGCTAATATTCCTTTAAAACTACCTCCAGTTATATAAGTTGAATTGGGTTGTGTAGGACCAACATAACACTCTTGTGTACATTCAGGCGCTCCTTGACTCCCAATATCTGGAACCAGCAAATCAGGCATCCCTGATTGCGCCAAAACATTATTCGCAAGCAACACTGTAATTATTACTTTCTTTATCATGATATTATTTAACATATAATATTCCGGTTATTCCGTATGAATACAATTGTAATATTTGATTAGGTAAATTGCGGGTAATATTTCCTTCTATACTAAAAGCATGCGATTTACTAAATTCATATTGAACCCCACATTTGAAAGCCATGCTAATAATCTGATTAGCATGTGCACCATCATAAACCTGGGAAGCTCCACTACCCCAAAAATAATCATAAGTAATACTCCCCTTATTGTGTGGGCCCTGCGGATTAATAAAGAAATCAATTAAAATACCCGTACTTGCCGTAAGTTTTAACTTGGACTTACCAATATTGTACTTTATTAGCAATGGTAAACTCAAATAAATATATGTAAATTCATCTTTAACGGTATCAATGTCAGTTGACCAGGTTGGAAACTTTCCCACTATTTGCTTAACAACATAAGGCTTACTATTAAACCCCTTTTGCGAAAATATCAATCCTGTTTGCAGCTCAAAGTTTTTCCATTTTTTTCTTGATGCAATAATTCCAAACGATCCATTCCATCTTTTGATATCGACAGAGTCGCGAAATCTTTTGAATTCAAGACCATAATCAGTATCAAGGGTTCTATAGCAATAATCTCCTGAAATAGAAATCCCAAAACTCCATTTTTTCTCGCTTGGCACAACTTCCTCTTGAGAATACATATTTATATGTAAAACAAACATTAGAAGTATTGAAATAAAAAGTGCTTTATTTACCATTTCTTCTTTATTTATTCTCCGTAAACAGTTTAGCTTTAATAATCTCATTCTCCTTTTTAAGCTCAATGACATACAATGTAAGCTCTTCGATCTTTTCAAGCAATTTCATTTCAATCTCACCAACGGTAATGCCCTTTGCTTCAAACTCCTTTGCTGAAGGAATATTGGGAAGATGTTTGTTTGCCTTAATATATTGTTCAACTTCACCGAGTGATTTTAAATTATAATTTTTTTCAAATACATAATCTGGCGTAATGGGTTGTGCATCAATTAATATATCTCTCGCTCTTACATATCCATTACTATATACTACAAAATTTACTCTGGTAGCATCAGCAATGATTAACTCCGTTGCCCTAATTGCACCTGCAACCTCAAGTTTTTGAGACGGAATTGTAGTTCCGATACCCACATTACCAGTAGTACCAACTCCACTTGCAGACCCAATAAATAAAGTAGGCAAATCACTGTTGAAGCCTATCATCAATGAACTGGCTATATTATTTATCAAAGGCGTGCTAAAAGCAGGTCCGCTACCCATTACGATTGAATGTGTTGCGCCAAACGTTGTCCCAGTTAATACTCCAAAAGAGAGGGAACCACTTCCATAGGCAAGCATACTGTTATATATATTTCCGGCTGGGGTGTTGGTTCTAGCAATCTTCAATCCCCCAACATAAGGATGAGGATTTCCGGAATAATTTCCCCAAGACCACGAAATAATATTTTTATTCTGGTCGTACGTAAGCGAACTGTCGCCTAAATGGATGATTCCATTAGGTGAAAGAAAATGTGAAGCAGTTATATTATTGGCAGTAATTTGATTAACCGTTGTGTTGCTAGTAATGTTCAGCGTTTGGGCAATAATACTGCCAGTTGTTTTAATATTTCCATTTACTTCAAGTTTTTCACCTGGATTAGTAACTCCAATTCCTACATTGCCGGAGGCGTTAGCAATGCGAATACGTTCAATATTGTTTGTTTTAAAAATGAGGGGGAAATCGTTAGTTGTACCTAAGAAATTTTTTTGTTTTATTTTATTTCCCTTCAGCATCCAACTTTTATTACCATCATTATCGCAGTCATCTTGGGCAAAAGCGATTTTCATAGCAAAAAGTAATATTATACTTATTAAGCATGTTGCTTTTGTATAATAATTTCTATTTGTAAATGTTTTCATGGTTGCAATGTTTTGGTTGTACATTTGGAAATGGTACTGTGGAAAATAAATTTTCCACAGTTGGTATACATTTGTAGTAGCAAATTAGACTAAATAGTAGATAAAGTCAAATAATTCGGTTAGATTCTTGGTCAACTTGGTATGTGTTTTATACGTTCACGATAATTCTGGTATTCTCCATCCCACATTGATATTACCTTTTTCATTATTATAAGTTTATAATTCCTTATTTGCCATTAGATAAATGAATTACAATTCGTAAGCCTATATTACTCTGAACATGATTTATGTTAAAAAAAAATTCTGTCCCAATTCCTAAATCTTTTAATGGTTTAACAATCACCTGAATATTTGATGATAATCCAATGCTAGAATACGAAGGCCACTCTATTCCACTGTTAGAAGTTATTTTTTTATTCCCCCACATGAATCCGGGCCCTATAAAGCCACTTAGTAAATAAAATCTATCAAATAATCTGTAGCCGACATTGAGATTGATACAGTTGAGATATAGTGTCTGAGCGAATATATTTCCATTAAATCCGATTTGATAACAGAGTTTACCAATTAATCGATTGTAATTTATCCCAAGATTAAAATCGTTCATACCTTGAGTCAGGTGTTTATTTGATGCAATACCAAAACCAATATTTCCCCAATCTTTTTTGAATTTTGTTGAATCTTGGACGGCTCCTATACAATTAATTTGTAATGTTAAAGCCAATAACAATATAATTTTCTGTATAATCTTGGTCATATATTTATAAGCTATTTAAAAAGTCAAGTTTAAAATGATAAACACAACATTTCTCCTGTGCACTTAAAGCGTAGGAAATGTGGATCAGAAAACAGAACAGAAATCCAAGGTTTTTCATTGAAATAGCTATTACTTATTTTTAATCTCTTGTGTCAAGGCTTTTGTTCTCCACCTGCATTCTTCCGGAAACAATAAGATCGCGACGATTCTCATAAAGAATATTTTTATTGGATAATATTATACTTTTCAAGGATCCATACATGGTTGCTGTCGAGCAAAACTTTTTTTACAATACCTATGCTTTTACCAATATAAACCTGTGTTCGGTTTTTCCACTCAGCAAACTGGTAGGTGTCGTCAAATCGCACAATGTTTTTATACACGCCAAACATTGTAGAAATACTATCTATAGCCCCCATGCAAGTTAAATCTTCCCCCTTTATACCATCACTCTTTCCATAAGTAATATCATTTTTAACAAATTTATTTGTCATTAAAAGACCCGTTCCTTGATAATACCCAGGAATTTCGCCATACCAAAAAACACTCCCTCTTCCGTTGTTGTCAACCCATGTTCCATCAAACGAATGAATATAATTTTTACCTATTGTATCCTGATACCTGGTAGAAAAGAATTCAAAAGTGCCTGTATAACCAACATTATCCTTTTCTGTTATTATGTATGTTCCCCTTGATGCTGAAGTAACATACAAGCTATCGCGTTTATTGGTTATACTATCCTTATATACCCACCATGTCCCCACTTTAAAGTAAGCATAGTCCAATAAATTTTGTGGAGCTAATATGGTTCCTTTATTTGGAACAGTTTTGGGATCCCTCTTACAAGCAATGGTTAAAAGAATAATTAATACTGTGATACTTGAAATTATATTTGGTGTTTTCATTTGGGTCTATGTTTAGACCAATGTGCGGTGAATATGCGAGATGTAGGGCATAATGAAATGAAAGAGCCAAAAGTTGCTATTAAAATCTTATAATCAAAAAAAAATCCCCCGAAAACGGAGGATTTAATTTTAGCTTAATGAATAGCGTTTGAAGCCTGTTACCGAGAGCCCGTTGTCGGACTCCTTGAGGTATTGGGCTACCGTTTTTTTACTGTCTTTAATGAACTCCTGGTTCAACAGGGTTGACTCTTTATAAAATTTATTGATCTTACCCTGGGCTATCTTTTCAATCATATCTTCCGGTTTACCTTCCTGGCGGATAAGATCACGGGCTATTTCCAATTCTTTTTCAACTAATTTTGGATCAACGTCTGATTTATCAAGCGCTACAGGAGCCATGGCGGCAACCTGCATTGCAATGTCCTTCTGAACAGCTGTCGCAACATCCGGTTTATTGAAACCAACTACAGTCGCTAATTTATTTCCCGGATGAATATAAGCGCTTACATTAGCCGCTTCCACTACATCATAACGACTCAATTCAATTTTCTCACCTATTTTACCTACCTGCTCAATGATCTTATCGGCAATGGTAAGTCCGTTTCCGTTATAGGATAATGATTTTAATTCTTCTATGGTTTTAGGCTGCTTGTCAATAGCTATCTGCGCGATCTGGTTTACAAACTGAGTGAACTCTTCGTTCTTTGCAACAAAATCCGTTTCGCAGTTCACAACCACCAAAACACCGCGTTTATTATCGGTTGTGGTCTTTGCAATAACAACGCCTTCGTTAGTGGCTCTGTCGCTGCGGCTTGCAGCAACCTTTTGACCTTTTTTACGAAGCAGTTCAATGGCCTTTTCAAAATCGCCTTCGGCTTCTGTAAGAGCTTTCTTACAATCCATCATACCCGCACCGGTAGTTTGTCTTAACTTATTTACATCAGCAGCAGTTATAGTTGACATGGTATACTAAAAATTTGATTTAATTAATTATTTCTTTCTTGGTCCGCCTGGGCGACTTGATGGCCCACCCGGACGACCTGAAGATGACCCTCCACGACCACCGCCTGCAGGTGCAGCACCTTTTCTCGGACGCTGTTTTGTTGCAACCCCTTCCGGACGCGCTTCTTCTTCAGAATATTTTTTCAATTTAGCAGAACCGCTGATCAATTCTTCAGCTTCTTCTTTCGATGATCTCTCTTCAGCATCAGCTCTTTCTTTTTCTTCCGCAGCTGCCGCTTCTTTATCCATCTTTCTTTCGCCCAAACCTTCTTCAATGGCTTTAACGATTAATTCAGTAATAATAGCTATCGATGATGAAGCGTCATCATTACCCGGAATAGGCAGGTCAACTTTATTCGGATCTGAATTTGTATCAACAATCGCGTAAGTAGGAATGTTTAAACGCTTTGCTTCAGCAACAGCAATGTGCTCCTTCATAATGTCAACGACGAACAAGGCTGCAGGAAGACGTGTAAGATCGGCCACACTGCCTAATTGTGATTCAAGTTTGGCGCGCTCACGTGCAATCATCAAACGCTCCTTTTTAGAGATGTTATTATATGTTCCGTCAGTCGACATCTTATCGATCAAAGCCATTTTGCGTATAGCTTTACGGATTGTAGCAAAGTTTGTAAGCATACCACCGGGCCAGCGCTCAGTAACATAAGGCATGTTAATGCGTTTTACCTTTTCGGCAACGATCTCTTTACCTTGCTTTTTGGTAGCGACAAATAATATTTTTTTACCTGTGCGGGCAATTTGCTTCAACGCAGCCGCGGCTTCATCAATCTTAGCGACAGTCTTATTCAGATCAATAATATGAATTCCATTCTTCTCAGTGAAGATATATGGAGCCATTGCAGGGTTCCATTTTCTGCGCAGGTGACCAAAGTGTACACCGGCTTCCAGTAAATCGTTGAAATTTGTTCTTGACATTCTATCAGTTTTCAGTTTAATGGTTTGGCTACGCTAACCACAAGGTTTAATTATTAATTTTATTAGGTTGATTAAAATATTAACGTTTGCTGAATTGGAAACGTTTACGGGCCTTCTTCTGACCGGGCTTCTTTCGTTCCACCATACGGGGGTCACGTGTCAAAAGACGATCTGTTTTGAATGCTTTTCTCAGCTCATCATCAACTGTGATCATAGCCTTCGCAATTGCCAAACGCAATGCCTCAGCCTGACCGGTAAGACCGCCGCCTGTAATAGTGGCTGTAATATCATACTTGTCCTCAGATTTAGCTATCACCAGGGCCTGCGTCACTTTATAACGAAGGATCTCGGTTGGGAAATAGTCTTTGTATTCTTTTCCGTTAACAGTAATTTCTCCTTTTCCTTTAGCGGCATAAATGCGGGCTACGGATGTTTTTCTTCTTCCTGATGTGTTAATTACGTCCATCGTATTTATTTGATTGATGTTAATTTAATTGCTTTGGGTTGTTGCGCTTCATGAGGATGTTTGGCACCAGGGTATACAAAAAGATTTTTGTATACAGCGTCACCTAATTTTGTTTTAGGCAACATCCGTTTAACCGCCATTTCAATTACACGCTCAGGGTGAGTATGAAGCAACTCCTTGGGAGTGGCAAAACGCTGACCTCCGGGATAACCGGTATGACGGATATATTCCTTATCCGTTAGTTTCTTTCCGGTTAATTTGATCTTTTCGGCATTGATGATCACAACATTATCGCCGCTATCAACATGCGGTGTGAATGATGTTTTGTGCTTACCTCTTAAAACGTAAGCGACACGTGATGCTAAACGACCTAAAACTTCGTTTTCGGCGTCTACCAAAATCCAATTTTTCTGTGCAGTTTCTTTGTTTTTATAAACTGTTTTGTAGCTGACTGAATCCACTGTTTTTGTATTTTAATTGTTCAAAATTATATACTTCCCTTAAAAGGGGTTGCGAAGATAAAAAGGTTTTCGAGACTGAGCAAGTTTAGCGGTGAATTAATGTATTAGTTGTAAGGGAAAGGCAGGATGTACGGGAAAGCTAGCCTAAATTTTGCCGAACAAAAAATACATTTTAACTATATTATTGAATATCAATAAGTTAAATTATTCTAAAAATGGTATTCTTTAAACTCCTTTGTAAACTCTTCATCGGTTATTTTGGGATTTACCTGGATGTTAAGATATTCATACGACTCGAATAAACCTTTATCGTCATAAACGCGGGTTAATAATGGAACAAAATACACCTTGTCAATATAAATTATGGTCATTTTTGCATAGGCATTCGGAACAATGATCTCCTGGCCTTCTTTTACATCATTATAATTTTTGATCTTTTTATTATTCTCTTTAATCATGTATTCACTTAATGCCAGTTTACGCGCGATAGTTACGAGGGTTTCTCCTTTTTTTACAACATATGGCACAAAAGCAAAATCGTTATCAAGTATTGTAACCTTATAAGCGGTTCGGCCATTGACCTTTTCTTCTCCTCCATATAAAAAGCATTTCTCAAACCGATCGCCGATCTGTTTTATGGAATACTCAATTGTTGTTTTAAAGTAATCGAATCCGATCTCATGTATAGTGTGATGCTGATCGCTGGTCATTAATGAGCCGAATGGACTCAGGTTAAGGTTTATGTATGGGAATGAACCGGGATTGACCAATGCATCACCATTATTTTTCCCTTCAACCCAAAGCACTTCGGCACCTTTTACGTATATATAGAGCTTACGTGGTGAGCGCTGCAGCTTAATACTTGAACCGTAATTTTTAAACTGCCCTTCGATCCGCTCAGTGATCTTAAGATCGTACTTAAGCGTTTTAATATTATCGATCCCTTTCATTAATTGATTAATAAGCTCGCGGCTTGTTATCGCATTCTGATCAGCAGGCATATCCGGGGTCTTGCCGAAGCCGCATTCTGACATGCAGGTAAGAGACGGATGAGAACGGCTCCCGCTTTTAAACGCCAGAAGCGAGACGAAAATTAAAGGGAATAAAATAAATAAACCGTACTTTTTCAAAACGTTGTGTAAGTAAATTCAATGGTAAATATAAAACAAAACAGGCCTCACAAAATATGTGAAGCCTGTTAATATAAATCAATACAAATTTATTTTTTTACAACTCCAAGCGTATTTACAAACTTTGTGAGTTTTGACTTAAGGTTAGCCGCCTTATTTTTATGTATAACATTTTTCTTAGCCAATTTATCAAGCATAGAAGTTATTTTAGGAAGCTCAGTTTGCGCCTTTGTCTTATCGGTTTCTGTACGAAGATCCTTAATCGCTGTTCTTGCAGTTTTAGTATAATACCTGTTTCTTAAACGCTTCGAATCGTTAGCCCTTATACGCTTTTCGGCTGATTTATGATTTGCCATTTTTTATGTTTTTATTACTAAATTGGACCGCAAATGTACGCCTTTTGGCCGGAAATGCAAATAATTATATGCATAATTAAAGCAGGCTTGATTTTTACTCACGAAATCTCTTAAACCGGCAGATTCTGTAGACCATACCCGATTAAAATTACAGCAAATTCAGTCGTAATAATAAATTTTAATGTTGGCTGAGTTTTTAACGAAATCGACCTTATAAATACTCACTTTATGAATATTAAGACCCGTCAGCCTTTTCAGATCTTCCTTTAATGCTCCAAGTTTCTCCGGTTTTATCATTTCTAAATTGCCATATTGTATGGACTGCACCATTTCGTTTTTCATGAATAAACTGCCATCAAGCATGTAAGCTGCAATGACAACAATTAAATCAATAACCAATATATCAATAATATTTCCCCTGTCAATTGAGTTAACCAGGCCAAGCGCTATAACAATAAACAGATAGGTCATGTCTTTGGCCGAAATATCCTCTGTTCTGTAACGCAATAATGAAAACACAGCAAATATCCCAAAAGCCGCGCCGGTAGATAGTTCTATCTTATTGAACAAATAAGTTATTATGAAAACCAAAATATTGAAAAGAAAAAAAGTAAAGAAAAAATCTTTTTTCCCATATATGGAGTAATAGATAAAACGGATAAGGATGAACACGAAAATGATGTCAATCAATAAGGCAGTAAAAAAATACATATTCAGACTTCTCTGTTCAATTTGAAAAAGGGTGCATGCCATCTCTATTTTATTAAAATGTTCATCTCTTAAAGCGGGCCCTGCCAGATATGCATTTGCTGCGCCACTCCTGCATTTAAACAAGAAAACAATACTATGAAAAACATACAAAGGCGAAATATATTTCGTGACGGCATAGCTATAAATTAGAGTTGTTAAATATACCTTAACCAGGTTAAATAACAAAACAGTATTGATTATGATACAAGTATCTGATTACAAATTAAATATGTATAGATAAATCTTCCTTCAAGGGCTAACTTTAATTGCTTTTTATTGCTAAATTTGACACCTTAATATTACCATACCTGCATGGAAAAAACAACGACAAAGAGTGAGAAGGCTGTTTCGGGCAGTAATACTTCACAAAAATTCGACAAAAAAACATACTTATACTGGTATGAACTAATGTTGCTGATGCGCCGGTTTGAAGAGCGCTCAGGCCAGCTTTATATACAGCAAAAGATCCGCGGATTTTGTCATTTATATATCGGGCAGGAAGCATTGGCTGCAGGCGCGGAAAGCGCAACCCGAAAAGAGGACCGCGTTATAACAGCTTACCGGGATCACGCGCATCCGATAGCACGCGGAGTTCAACCCAAATATGTAATGGCCGAATTGTTTGCAAAAGCCACCGGCTGCTCAAAAGGCAAAGGGGGATCAATGCACATGTTCAGTAAAGAACATAACTTTTTCGGCGGACATGGAATTGTGGGCGGACAGATCCCCCTGGGTGCCGGCATTGCCTTTGCCGACAAATACAACGGGAATGAGAGCGTAACGCTTTGTTATATGGGAGATGGGGCGGTTCGCCAGGGTGCATTGCATGAGGCATTTAACATGGCTATGCTTTGGAAACTTCCTGTGATCTTTATTATTGAGAACAACAATTATGCTATGGGAACTTCTGTTGAAAGGACCTCCAACGTGCACGATCTTTACAAGCTAGGTTTATCCTATGAAATGCCTTCGTTTGCGGTTGATGGTATGAGTTGCGAGGCTGTTCACAAAGCCATTGCATCGGCAGCTGAGCATGCACGCAAAGGCAAAGGACCTACCTTGCTTGAAATGAAAACCTATCGTTACCGCGGTCACTCCATGAGTGATCCCGGAACATACCGGTCTAAAGAAGAAGTTGAAGACTACAAAAAAAAGGACCCTATTGAACTTGTATTAGCTACGTTAAAGAAGAATGACTGGATCACAGATAAGGAAGTGGAAGCCATGGAAGCGAAAATCAAAGCAATAGTTGATGACTCAATTAAGTTTGCTGAAGAGTCTCCTTACCCTGATCCATCGGAGCTTTATAAAGACGTTTATACCCAGGGCGATTATCCGTACATAAAGGAATAAGAGAATGAAAAATTAAGAATGAAAAATTAAGAATTGCGTCGTGGCAAAAGATAATTTAATACTGGATAAAACTTTTGATTTTGCATTAAAAATAATTTCACTCTATAAAATTCTTACTTCAAAAAATGAATATGTTTTATCTAAACAAATATTAAGAGCAGGGACGAGCGTTGGTGCTAATGTTGAAGAAGCTGTAGGCGGGCATTCGAAGAAGGATTTTGTGGCGAAAATGATAATTGCCTATAAAGAAGCAAGAGAAACGAGATACTGGTTAAGACTACTTGAAAGGAGTCAACTTGTAAAACACGATTACACCTCTTTTCTCAGTGAAATTCAAGACATTATTAATATTTTAACAGCAATCATTAAATCCTCGAAAGAGTAAAATTCATTTTTAATTATTAATTTTTAATCCTTCATTTATAAAACTATGGCCGAAGTAGTAAGAATGCCCAAACTAAGCGACACCATGACAGAAGGTGTTGTATCCAAATGGTTAAAAAAAGTTGGCGACAAAGTTAAGTCGGGTGATATCCTTGCCGAGATCGACAGTGATAAAGCAACCATGGAGTTTGAATCATTTTACGATGGCACATTGTTATACATTGGTGTTCCGGATAAAAAAGGCGCGCCGGTTGATTCCATTTTGGCGATCATAGGTAAAGAAGGAGAAGATATTTCAGCATTAATAGCAGGAGAAAAAAAGTCAGAAGCCGGAAGTCAGAAATCAGAAGTGAAGGAAGAGAAAAAAGTAGCAACAGTGGCAGGTGGAAGTAAGCAGCAAGAAGAAGTTGGCAAAGGGCAGTTGGCAAAGGGCAATGGCAGTTCACAAACAGCTTCAAAACCTGAAACCAGGCACCCGAAACCTGAAACTATTTCAAACGGTCGCGTCAAAGCTTCTCCATTAGCTAAAATGCTCGCTGAAGAAAAAGGGATAGCTGTGAGTATGCTCAGAGGCACGGGTGACGGAGGACGGGTTATAAAAAGAGATATTGAAAACTATGGCGGATCAGCGGCATCCACTTTTGTCGGTGTTGAGAGTTACGAAGAAGTTGAAATATCACAGATGCGCAAAACGAT
Organism: Bacteroidota bacterium; assembly: GCA_016183775.1. Classification (NCBI taxonomy): domain Bacteria; kingdom Pseudomonadati; phylum Bacteroidota; species Bacteroidota bacterium. The sequence continues at coordinate 5,907 of JACPDY010000042.1, read as the reverse complement.
CGCACGCAGGCTTGCTGAAAGCAAATTCACCTCTCCGCATTTTTACCTCACCATGGAGATTCAGATGGATGAGGCGATAAAGGCCCGTGAAGCTATTAATACTGTTGCTTCTGTAAAAATTTCATTCAACGATATTATTATAAAAGCGGTGGCAGCATCACTCCGTAAACATCCCAAAGTAAACTCTTCCTGGTTAAATGAGGTGATTCGTTATAATCATCACATTAATATTGGTGTTGCCGTTGCTGTTGAGGACGGACTGCTGGTTCCCGTAGTTCGTTTTGCAGACGGGAAAACACTTTCACAAATAGCTGTTGAAGTGAAAACGTTCGCTCAAAAAGCGAAAGACAAAAAATTACAGCCCGCGGATTGGGAAGGGAATACTTTTACGATCTCTAATTTAGGCATGTTTGGTATTGATGAGTTTACCGCCATCATTAATCCTCCTGATGCATGCATACTTGCCATTGGCGGCATAAAAGAAGCCGCTGTTGTAAAGAACGGACAATTAGCTGCAGGTAACATAATGAAGGTTACTTTATCATGCGATCATCGTGTGGTTGACGGCGCTACAGGATCGGCCTTCCTGCAAACATTGAAGCAAATGCTTGAAAACCCGGTACTATTATTGGGAGCCCAGTCGATTTAAAACCTTACCCGAACAAGCTTTTTTCCTTTATAAACCCTGGTTCGGGAATATTAAGCCCGCATACCTTATTGATCTTCTGAATTGTATAGAGCGCCAATTCAGGTGAATGCAATTCGTTATGCTGGTGCATAAAAAAATAAATTTCGTGAATACCGGCATCCATCCATTTTTTCATTCGTTTTACCCAATCGTCACTGCGCGTATAATCTGTAGGATGTAAACCGTTACCAACAAACCGGATAAATGCCTTTGGAACGGTTAAGGCCATATGCACACAATCCCTGCGTCCAGAGGCATCGGTAATCACAGCACCAAATTTAGTTTCCTGTAACATTTCAAATAAGCGTTTCGAATTACCAGGTTCGTACCATTCTTTGTGACGCACTTCAACAAATACCTCCAGGTCTTTTGGCAAGGATTTTAAATATGCTTTTAAATATTCGAATTCTTTGGGTCCATAATTATCAGAAAGCTGTAGAAAACAGGGACCCAGATTTTTCCCAAACGCAGATATAGCATCAAGATATATATCCGTAACATGCTTTGCGCTTTTCAACCTGCTGACGTGCGTTATGGAATTATTAAACTTCGGACAAAACAAAAAATCCTTTCCCACCTTACTTGTCCACTTTTCTATGGTGGCTTTAGGAAATACCTGGTAAAACATTGCATTGAACTCAATACAATTAAAATGCCTGGCATAGTGTTCAAGAAAATCAGCATCCTTTGTACCTTTCGGATACAACTTTCCCAGCCACTCCTTGCGGCCCCATTTAGCGCAGCCCACAAACACTTTAACCTTTTTGTTTTTAGGAAGAGGATTATTTTTTAATGTCAATTTTGTTTCAGGCCTGTCCGGAGGTAAACGGAAATCAATTTTATTTATCTCTGAAGAAGGTACTTTACCGAATTCCATACGGATTTAGGAGTTGGGAATAAGGATTTAATCTTTTCTCTTCGTTTCCTTCCAGGTCTTATATATGTCCTGTTGCGTTGGCCTTTCTTTCGGTATTTCACGAAGCGGTTCACAAACTTTAAGCGTGGCATAACACCCGGCAGGCAACTGTTGATATAATTTTGTGCCCTGTGTTTTCCATTCGATCATTTCATCACTCACATCCTTCACAATTTTAGCGGGATTTCCAACAACAACCTTTCTTTCAGGAATAATCATGCCGGTTGGAACAAAGGCAAGGGAACCAATGATGCAGTTGTCACCAATAACAACGCTATCCATAATCACCGCATTCATCCCCACTAACACATTTTTTCCAATTATGGCCCCATGAATAATCGCTCCATGCCCAATGTGCGCACTTTCCTTTAATATTACTGTTGTTCCCGGAAACATATGAATAGTACAATTCTCCTGCACATTACAGCCATCTTCAATGATTATTTGTCCCCAATCGCCGCGAATGGCCGCACCGGGACCTATGTAAACATCTTTACCGATAATTACATTTCCGGTTACCGCAGCCTGCGAATGAATGAATGAGCTTTGGTGAATGACTGGTTTATATCCGTTGAATTCGTAGATCATTAATTTATATTTTGTGTGTCGGTCACACTGAGCGGAGTCGAAGTGTGCGCGTTGGACTGCTTATAGTTCAAATGACTTGTTTCATTTTTACAAATTGCATGATGTTTTAATTTATCCCAATTACTATTAATTAGTGCCTCCTTTTTAGCTCGTGACCAACCTTTCAATTTTTTCTCAAAATCAATTGCCTCAAGTGGTCTATCAAATATTTCGTAAAACACTAACTCCACCGGACGCCTCGAACTTGTATAAGATGATGGACTATGACCACAATTGTGTTCATTTAACCTGCGGTCTATATTATTTGTTACACCTGTATAATAACTATCATCAGAACACTTAACAATATATACTAACAATCGTTTCATTGATATCTTATAAAGGCCCGCACTCGTCTTCGACTCCGCTCAGACTGACCTGCGCGCTATCCAAATCGTTAATAATTATACTTTTTCAATAACTACCGCATACCCCTGCCCTACTCCTATACACATGGTAACAAGTGCATACTTTTTGTTCTTCTCTTGCAACTCAATTGCGGCTGAATTAAGAATTCGAGCGCCGCTCATTCCTAATGGATGACCTAATGCAATGGCGCCGCCATTCGGATTGATTCGGGGATCATTGTCAGCGATACCCCATGCGCGGGTACAGGCAAGACTTTGTGCAGCGAAAGCTTCATTAAGTTCAACAATATCCATATCGCTCATTTTTAAACCAGCCTTTTGTAAAGCCTTATTACTCGCTGCCACCGGACCAATACCCATGATGCGGGGCTCAACACCGGCTACTCCTGATGAAACGATACGTGCCCTGGGTTTTAAATTATATTTTTTGACGGCATTTTCAGAAGCCAACAAAATAGCAGCGGCACCATCATTTAAACCCGATGCATTACCGGGGGTTACAGTCCCGTCCTTTCTGAAAGATGGTTTTAGTTTGGCCAAAACATCAAGAGTTGTGGATGGCTTAATAAATTCATCCTTATCAAAAAGTATAGGATCACCTTTACGCTGTGGAATTCCCACACCAATTATTTCTTTGGCAAAGCGTCCGTTCTTTTGCGCAGCCGTTGCTTTCATTTGACTCCATACAGAAAATTTATCCTGATCCTCACGACTGATCTTATCACGGTCAGCAAGATTTTCGGCGGTCTCACCCATTGCATCCGTACCATACATTTCTTTCATCTTTGGATTAATGAAACGCCAACCGAAACTACTGTCGAACATTTGTGCATCACGTCCAAACGCGGAACTTGTTTTAGAAATTACCCATGGACCCCGGGTCATGTTCTCCACTCCACCCGATATCATTAATTCTGCATCGCCAACCATTATTGAACGGGCAGCTGCCATAGAAGCGGATAAACCCGAAGCACACAAACGATTAACTGTTTCTCCTGGTACTGAAACAGGTAACCCGGCCATTAATAAAGCCATACGAGCTACATTGCGATTATCTTCACCTGATTGATTGGCACATCCCATGATAACATCACCAATTTCATTCGGATCAACACCTGAATTTCTTTTCATCAACTCCTTCAGAACAACGGTTGCAAGATTATCTGTTCTTATAGTTGCTAATGACCCGCCAAAATTACCGATCGGGGTGCGGATACCGTCTATTATGTAAACACTTTTCATTTGTATATAATTTGTAAGTTGCTGTTTGTCAAATGGAATACGCCATATTCATTTTCGGTTGGTGTGCTGAAGGTATGTGGCTATTTCATAATTAATGGCACGCTGATCTTTATGATAATTATGATTGGTTATGATCTATCAGCGTATATCTTAATGATCATAACACATCCGTATTCTATTCCCCTTCAGTAGGAAACCAATCTTTTGAAGTTCTATAAACCGTTCCCTTAAATAAGGCTACTGTTTTATTATCCTGGTTGGTTATTGTAATACTATATATTCCGATCTTATTTGATAAAGAAACCTCTTGAGCAATAGCAGTTATCACGTCGCCTTCCACCAGCGATACTGTATGAGAAATGGAAGTTTCAACTGAAACACTTTTACGTCCATGTGAATTAGAAGCGAATGCAAGCGCACTATCCGCTAATGAATAAGTGATGCCACCATGCGCAATGGCAAAACCATTTAACATTTCCTTGCGTATTTTCATACGCAATGTGCAAGCCCCGGTTTTTACCTCAAGCAGCTCAATACCCAACCACTGACTGAACCAGTCGTTGTTGTACATCTGATCGACAACCCTTTGAGCTAATGTTTTTTGCGACATTATTTTCTTAATAAAAGGTAATTTTATCAGCGGCCATACGTTTGATCAATACGCTGGGCCTGTAACGGTCCTCAGCATACTCATCATACATATCCTGCAGCACATCCGAAATTTTTTCAATACCAATCTGATCAGCCCATTTCAACAGCCCTTTGGGATAATTTACACCTTTGGTCATTGCCAGGTCTATATCTTCTTTCGAAGCAATTTTCATATATAGTGTATCAGCCGCTTCATTGATGAGCATATATAATACACGGTGAAAAATACCTTCACCCAGCTCTTCATCCAAAGTAGGCTGAGGAATTGAAGCTCCCTCACTGTAATTATAATATCCTTGCCCTGATTTACGACCAAAACGTTTGGCTTCGAACAATCGCTTTTGTGTCAAAGATGGTTTGTAGCGTTGATCATAGAACATTTGTGTCCAAACGGTTTCAGTAACCGTATAATTGATATCATTCCCGATCATATCCATTAACTCGAAGGGCCCCATTTTAAAACCACCAAACTCTTTCATGGCCCAGTCAATGGTTGCGAAATCCGCAAAACCCTCTTCATAAATACGAATTGCCTCGCCGTAAAACGGGCGTGCCACACGATTAACAATAAAGCCGGGCGTATCCTTTGCAAGTACAGTAGTTTTACCCCAGCTATCAATCATCTTTTTTGATCCGACTATTACCTCCTGAGAAGTAGCTAAGCCGGGAATAATTTCTACCAATGGCATTAAAGGTGCAGGATTGAAAAAATGGACTCCAATTACCCTTTGAGGTTTTGTGCATGATGAGGCAATTGATGTTATGGAAAGAGATGATGTATTGCTTGCCAATATACATTCTGCCGGCACAATTGTTTCAAGATCAGAAAATACTTTTTGTTTTACACTAAGATTCTCAATGATCGCTTCAACAACTAGTCCGCATGATTTAAGACCGGTGAGGCTTGAAACATATTTAATGTGTTTTAAAATATCATCAGCAGCTTCTTTGGCAAGCTTTTGTTTTTCCACCAGTTTATTTAAAACAACCTGCAATGTCGTTTTACTTTTATCAAGAGCCGCACTGTTATTGTCATACACCAATACATCATGTCCTGCCATTGCAGCAACCTGTGCAATGCCACTACCCATAGCACCGGAACCAATAACACCAATTTGGGTTTCTTTATTCAGCATACATTACTTTTTGGAACCGATACATATTCCATTGCTTGTTCAGCAAATTTAGTCCATTCTTTTGAATGTTTGCTGCTTACGTGAACTCATTCTTTCATAGCACGCCCCCTTCCACCTGGATAGGAAAGTTGAGAACTCTTAGAAACTGTTTAAATTTTATTCAATAATATTTTTATAGCTGCAAAATGAATCATTGCCTCACTTGTTTCAAGCAAATATTCAAAATCTTTACTCAATCTTCGTTGGTTTTCAAACCAAGAAAAAGTTCTTTCAATAATC
>JACPDY010000041.1:12273-27269 GCA_016183775.1 Bacteroidota bacterium | reverse complement strand
TTCTACCAAGATTCCATCCCTACAGGATTTTAATAGCTCCGTTAGGAGCGAAATCTTGGTAGAAAATTAAAACCCAATGATTCGAAGCCCCATCGGGGCGACATAACATTTATTTTATATGAAATTTAAACAGTCTCTTAATTCGCATAATTAATAAATAGAATTAAAATATGTACTCAAAACTAAAATCGCAGTTTTACATCACACCCGATATTACATTTCTCAATTTCGGTTCTTTTGGGGCTACACCGAAACCTGTTTTCGAGGAATATCAGCGCTTTCAACTGGAACTGGAAAGAGAACCTGTTCAGTTTGTTATGGTAACCGGCCCGGTTTATTTAAAAAGATCGAGAGAAGCTCTTGCGGAGTATATAAACTGCAGTCCGGATGATGTAGTGTTTACCACTAACCCGTCTTATGCTATAAACACAATCGCCAAAAGCTTTCCCTTTAAACCGGGCGATGAGATGTTGGGAACGAACATAGAATATGGAGCATTGGATCGTACCTGGAACTATTACTGTAAAAAAAGCCAGGCAAAATATATTCGTCAGAATATTGATCTGCCAATTGTTTCAAAAGAGCAGGTAATAGAGCAGTTTTTCAAAGGACTAAGTGCAAAAACAAAAGCGATCTACATCTCACAAATAACAAGTGCAACCGGACTCATTCTCCCCGTAAAGGAAATTTGTGAAATTGCAAAAGAGAAAGGTTTGTTGACAATTGTGGATGGGGCTCACGTACCGGGCCATATTCCGTTGGACTTGCAGGCAATAAAGGCCGATATTTTTACGGGCGCTTGTCATAAATGGATGATGGCTCCAAAGGGATGTTCATTCTTATATGTAAAAAAAGAGTATCAGGATATGTTTGATCCCCTGGTGATCTCATGGGGTTATGAAGCCTTGTTTCCCTCATATTCCCAATTCCAGGATTATCATCAGTTTAACGGAACACGGGATTTTTCTGCATTTCTGTCAATCCCTTCCGTTATTAAATTTATGAACGAGAATAATTGGGAAGAGGTTACAAAATACTGTCGTGACCTGGTGAAAAAAAATGCTTTGCGTTTTTGTGATCTCGTTGGTACGGTTCCCATAACCCCCATATCGGATGAGTTTCTCGGACAAATGTTCAGCATTCCTGTAAATTGCAAAGATCCGGAAAAATTACAACGGTTGCTTTTCGAAAAATACAAAATTGAAGTTCCTGTGGCGCGACAGGATGAAAGAACATTTTTACGCTATTCGATCCAGGTATTCAATACACAAGAAGACCTGGATGTGTTGTACAGAGCAATAGAGGATATTCTGAGAACAATGGATCTGATATCCAAATGAATTTTCAAATTTTTGTATCGAAAAGCAAATCACCTCTTATATCAGTTACCTATTGATTTTGAAAGGAGATAATAGGTAAAGGAGATTATTCAATCATGACTTCTATTGGTCAAATAGTTCAATCATTTAAATTAAATGCAATAAATAATTATAGCATGAAAATCGAAAATTTAAGTAATGGACTGTATTGTATTGTTGGCTATAATAAAATCAAATGACCGGGCAAAAGGTTGTGGTCGCGAAGTAATTTTTTAAAAGTTCAATTTCTGAGAAAATGAAATGGTGTGTTTGCAACCTTATCAATCACCTCGCAAATTTTCCCTTTAACGCCGCCAGTGCCGAATTAAAATCATTGGGGTCGTAACTAACTTCAGCTTTTTTAGTTGCCGGTTTTTTTGAAGTTATTATCGTTTCACCTTTCATGGAAAGCGCGATACGTTTCCGGTCGACTTCGTAGGAGGTAACAGTAACCCATACCTGCTGACCGGCTTTTACAATTGTATTAGGATCATCCACAAATGTATCGCTAAGCTGAGAAATATGAATGAGTCCATCCTGGTGTACTCCAATATCCACAAAGGCTCCAAAGTTAGTTACGTTTGTAACAATGCCCGGTAAGCGCATTCCTTCCCGTAGATCTTCAATTGTATGCACACCCTCATCAAAGCTAAATGCCTCGAATGATTTGCGCGGGTCGCGGCCGGGCTTTTCCAATTCGCTCATAATGTCCTTCAAGGTAGGTAGGCCGATTGCCTCGGTAACATACGAATTGAGATTTATTTTTTTGCGAAGTTCTTTGTCATTGATCAGATCGTCGATTTTACATTTCAGATCCTTTGCCATTTTTTCCACAATATGGTAACTCTCCGGGTGCACAGCGCTTTTGTCCAATGGATGAACACCGTCCCTGATGCGCAAAAATCCTGAACATTGCTCAAATACTTTTGCACCCATCCGATCAACTTTTAACAGGTCTTTCCTCGATTTAAACGCGCCGTATTTGTTCCTGTAATCAACAATGTTTTTTGCCAGTGTGTCGCCAATTCCAGAAACGTAAGATAGCAGCTGCTTAGAGGAGGTGTTTAATTCAACACCCACCGCATTCACACAGCTCATCACTACATCATCCAGTTTACGTTTCAATGCTGTTTGATCAACATCATGCTGGTATTGTCCGACGCCGATCGATTTGGGATCCAGCTTCACTAATTCAGCGAGCGGATCAGCTAAGCGCCTCCCAATAGATACCGCGCCGCGGACTGTTAAGTCGTACTCAGGAAATTCTTCGCGTGCCACATCCGATGCCGAATAGATTGATGCTCCAGCTTCACTTACCATGATAACAGGAATTGTTTTAGGAATTTCATCAATGCTTCTGATAAATTGTTCCGTTTCCCTTGAGGCTGTACCGTTCCCGATAGCAATTGCTTCTAATCCATGTTTGGCACAGAAAGCCATGACCACATGTTTTGCCACCGTTGTTTGCCGTTGAGGTTCGTGTGGGTAAATAATGGTTTCTTCCAATAATTTCCCTTGGGCATCAAGCGCAACCACTTTACATCCCGATTTAAATCCCGGATCGATTGCTAACATGGCTTTTTGGCCAAGCGGAGATGCCAGTAAAAGCTCACGCAGGTTGTCGGCGAACACCTGTATCGCCTTTTCATCAGCCAGTTTTTTAGTCATTATGCGCATCTCAACCTCTATACCCGGCTGTAACAAACGTTTGTAGCTATCCTCAATAGCCAGGTTAACCTGGGCAGCACATTCGTTACGGGTTTTTATAAATTGTTTTTTTAACTGGTCAATCGCATTTTCTTCATCAACGGCAATATCCAGATAAAGTATACGTTCATCTTCACCACGCCGCATGGCCAGCATGCGGTGACTCGGGCAGCTCATCAATGGCTCTTCCCATTCAAAGTAGTCTTTAAACTTCTGGCCTTCTTCTTCTTTACCATTTTTTCATCAAGGTTCTCAATCCTTCGCGGGCAATGGCATCTTCACTTATTATCTCAGCAATAATATCTCTCGCGCCTTCTAAAGCATTTTCCGGACTAACTACTTCTTTCTCTTCACTTATAAATTTTGAAGCTTCTTCCGATAAATTAATTGTGGCCTGTTCAAGGATCAATTGTGCCAAAGGTTCCAGCCCTTTTTCCCTGGCCATTGTTGCCTTGGTTCTTTTTTTAGGTTTATAGGGCAAATAAAGATCTTCAAGCGATGCCATCGTTTCAGCATCCAAAATACGTTTCTCTAATGATTCAGTTAATTTGCCCTGACTTTCGATTGATTTTAAGATCACTTCTCTGCGCTTTTCCAATTCACGTAAACGTTCAAATTCGTTTTTTATGGCAAGTACCTGTACTTCATCCAGGCTGCCGGTCATTTCTTTCCGGTAACGGGAGATGAAAGGAACAGTTCCTCCTTCTTCGAGCAACTCAACAGTTGAACTGACTTGTTTTGCAGTAATGCCAAGTGCAGCAGCAATTTTCAGGCAAAGTGATATGTCCGTCATAAATGTTTGGTTATGCACACAAATATAATTTTTGGAAGACTAGGGTTATGGTGTTTTTATTAACAGTTTTAGACTTTTTGCTAATTCAAGGTTGAATACTGCTGTTAATTATAAATAGTTGAAGTTTGAGTTGATAAAATAAAAACTACTGTAGATACAAAAAAGGCAGCGCTTTGGCTGCCTTTCCTTTTTTACATTTTGTGATTACCTCGCAATAATAATTTTACCAGAATATACGTTTGCGCTTGTTGTGATCCTTGCAAAATACACTCCTCGTGAAATATTTTCTGTATTTATTGCTGAGGTACTAACACCCGAATCCTTCATGTCCTTAAGAAGGACTTCTTTTCCAAGTTGATCAACTAATGAAATATTCTGAAGATATTCTCCTCCGGAATTATCAAGTGTTATGTTAATTGTGTTGTCCGCCGGAACAGGGAAGATGTCAATTTCAGTGTTTTTTTGTGGATCGGAAATGCCCGCTGCTGCGCATGGCGCCGGAGTGTAGGGGGTCATGGCGCCTCCATCAGGTAAAGGTCCGGTGCAGGCTGGTATAACAAAGCTTGACGCAGTTATATGATTGCCACCTTCTAATATTTCAGCATGAATTGTACGTGTGTTTTCCCCGTTTGATATAGAGTAGTTCATTATAAAGCCGGGTTTAATGATATGACCCACTTGCATAGCATGTCCTAATTCATGGACAGCAACCGTTTCAAAATCATATTGGTTGTTGCCTGCCAGGGCCGGACCATATTGCCATCCGTACTGGCCAAGTATTGTGGCATTATTTACCGCCATGTCAAATCCAAGTAAATACCAGCGCCTGGTGGAGCCGGTTCCACAAAATAACCTGTAGGTTGTGGCTGTAGAGGCTAAGATATTATTTGCCATTTCCCCGGAGTTGGCAAAACGTATTACATTAATACCATCATCGGCATTCGAGGAAATGCTTGTGTTCGGACCCAGTTTCCAGTTTATTTTTGTTCCGCATGACCATGTATTCATTGCCCGCTGAAATGCAGCTGCGGCGGCAGTATTGGCTGCAAACACCGTATTCATTTGCCAGGTATAACCTCCTGTGCCGTTTATATTCGCCAAAGTTGAAGAAACTGAACCGTCGATACTTTGGGCGTCATACCGTCCCCATTTTATATAAAGGCTGTTTGGGCTGTATGTGCGGGTTCCTCCGATATTAACACTTATCTTGCCTGTGCCTGTATAATAACCTGCACCTGTGCTTGAGTTTCTGTGCGGAACAAGTATTTTAATCTGGGTATCACTCCATAATGTATAATACAGGTCATCAGCTGTTGTAGCCCCGTCATTTATATCTACATCGGATGAACCTCCGTTATTTGCATTTTTGAATCCAACGGCATTGCTTCCCCTGCTTGCACCAAAGCCCGATCCGTTTATTGTCAATTCGGACTGGGAGCCAGCAGAAATTGTTGCGGGTGAAAAGGATGTAATAACAGGCGCTGCCCGGGTCTTCAATTTGCTTGCTGATTTGTGGGAAGCAAGATCGAATTTGTGAAGATCGCGAAATGCAGATCCTATCTTTTCCGTAATACGGTCATAAATAGTTGTTTTAATATCAGCGTATCTGGTGAACATGTCGGAAGCACTTAATTCATCCAGGTCATACCTGATAAATGCGAGCGATAGCGCATTAGGAGAAAGAGAGTTTATCTTGCCTGCCGCATTACTGTTCTTATCATTATTACAAAAAAACATCCCGATTTCTCCAACAGTAATATTAAGGTTAGGCTCAACATTAATCCAAGTGTCATCAACTTCGCCACCTTGTGTGATAATTTCAATGTTTTCTGATGTAACAGCACCCTTAAAAATCTTATACACTTCTATGATATTTGAAGTATAAATGAAATCCCTATTATCGTTCCAATATGAATTGCTGCTGATCACTTTTCCTTCAATGATCACATCCGACCGGTCTATCCTGTTATCAATAGGAACATTAAGTACAGTGCATTGAGCGCTTGCATTTAATGAAGTTGCGATACAAAGAATAGTTCCCCAAAACGTATATGTTTTTTTCATTTTATTTTATTTGAAATTTAGTGTGGTGTATATTCCAAATATAGGGTACATGGAATTTGGACAAAAACCACTTTATATTCAAAATTGTAGTTCATTTGATCTATTGCTGATCAGACCAATACAAAAGTGAACATAATTCAAAAGAGGATGAATAGAAAATTCAATTTCTAAATAGCGAGATCTGTTAATAAGTGTTTATATGATCATGGTGTATTTATTGTCCTGGTATATTAGTCAAGGAGATAGATTTGTTATGGTTTATTTTGGGACCTGACCTTACTTTGGCATTATAGTTGTTAATTTTAGCAAAACCCGATTTTATAGAAATCATTATGAAAGAGAAAATCATATTGTTTATCGCATTGCTGATCTCAGCACCAGTTGCCTATTCTCAAACTTCCGAAGAATTGGTTCACGCGGGCCTTGCCCTCGATAGTTCAGGTAACTATGATAAGGCGATCAAAAAGTATGATAAAGCTATCCAATTGAAACCTCTCTCAGCGGAAGCCTACCGGGCTCGTGCAATGAGCCGTTTAAAAATGAAAGAACTCAAGGACGCGATGAAGGATGTTACCTATGCCATTGAGTTAAAACCCGATTACGCTGAAGCTTTTTTTAGCCGTGCCAGGATAAAAGCCGAGTTGGATGATTATAGAGGCGAAATACAGGATCTTAACAAAGCTATTGAGCTAAAACCTGCTTATTGGGATGCGTATAATCTTAGGGGACTGGTACGTGGTAAATTGGGGGATCACATAGGGGAGATAGACGATTATACCAAGTCAATTACGATTAAGCCCAATGACGGTGAAGCTTACCATAACAGGGGGCACGCTAAATTTATAGTCGGTGATAAAGAAGGAGCGTGTATGGATTTCAGCAAGGCAGGTGAATTCGGCTGTTTCAAATCATACGATGATATAAAGGAGTTGTGTAAGTAAGAAAATAAAGTTGTTTTAATGTTTACCTGAATTTCATTTCTAGGAAATCCCGTAGCTTTTCGGGTGTTAAATTCTCCTTCAGATCACCATCTTGTGACACGGCAATTTCTCCGGTTTGTTCACTTACAACTATTGCAATAGCATCCGAATTTTCTGTGATACCCACTGCTGCGCGGTGGCGCATGCCCAGGTCAGCGGGAAACTCGCTGCTTTCGGTAACGGGGAGTACGCATCGTGCGGCTTTAATAATATTGTCGCTTATAACAATTGCACCATCATGCAACGGGCTGTTCTTATAAAAAATACTTTCAATAAGTTTAACAGATACGCGGGCATCAACCGGCTCGCCTGTGTTTGCGTAAAATTTCAGCTCCGCGTTTTTAGTGATAACAATAATGGCCCCGGTCTTATTCTCGGCCATATTACGGCAAGCCTTAACTATCGATGGGATGTCCAGTTCGAACGAACGCTGTGCCTGCCACCTGAAATCAAAAACACCTTTGGCTACACCTTTAAAACTTGTGGTTCCTATAAACAGCAGGAATCGTCTGATCTCGGGCTGGAACACTACTATCAGCGCGATAAAACCGACATCAATGAATTTTTCGAGAATGCTGCCAAACAGGCGCATCTCCATATATTTAACAATGAGCCATAGCAGGTAAACAAATAAAATACCAATGAAAATATTTACCGCGACTGTTCCTTTCACCAGGTAATACATCCGGTATAGTAGCAATGCCACCAGTAAAATATCAATGATATCTATCAGGCTGAGGTTGATGAATGTGAAGGTTAATACGCTGTGCATATACAATATTAATAAATAGAAATAACTATTGGCAAAACCTGACTGTTAAAAATGATCAAACAAGATATTCCCGGACAAGTTTAATTGTTTCAACGGCTTCTTTTACATCATGCACGCGCAGGATGGAAGCTCCGTTTAAAAGTGCCAGTGTATTCAGCACAGTCGTGCCATTAAGGGCATCTGCAGGCAATGTGCCGAGCACCTTATTAATCATAGACTTACGTGAAAGCCCGGCGAGTACGGGATAACCAAACGATCTGAACTCCTTCAGGTTTTTAAGAAGTGCAAAATTATAATTCAACGTTTTTCCGAATCCGAAACCCGGATCAATAATGATTTGCTGAATCCCTGAACTATTCAGTTGTTGAATTTTTTTCTGAAAAAAAGACTTAACTTCTTCAACAACATTAATATATTGAGGATCTTTTTGCATGGTTTTGGGAGTGCCCTGTATATGCATTAAAATATAGGGGGCTTTTATGTCAGCAACAGTAGCAAACATATTGTTGTCCATTGTCCCTCCGGATATATCGTTGATAATATCCGCTCCCGCCTCAATAGCTTTCCTGGCGATACCGGAACGGAAAGTATCTGCGGAAATTATTACTCTATCATACCTTTTTCGTAAGTTTTTTATAACTGGCAATAATCTTTTGAGTTCTTCATTTTCACTTACCTCCATGGCACCTGGCCGTGTTGAATTTGCTCCTATATCAATAATGGAAGCTCCTTCATCAAGCATCTTTTCAACATGTGCAATTATGCTTTTCTCATTGGCATATCGACCTCCGTCAAAAAAGGAATCGGGGGTGATATTTAAAATGCCCATGACCAGGGGATACTGAAAGCTGAGCGTTTTGCCCGAAAAATTATAAGTATAATTTGTATCTTGTGAGGTCATTTATGTTGATTATGAGTAAAACAATAGCACAATACGAGTCAATTATAAAGATTTGTAAGGACATTTTTACCAAAAAAGCAAAAGATTATGGAACAGCCTGGCGTGTTTTGCGTACCAGTTCCATAACCGACCAGATCTTTATAAAAGCTCAACGTATACGTACCATTGAGGAAAAAGGCAGTCAAAAGGTGGATGAGGGTGTTCGCTCGGAGTACATAGGGATTGTAAATTATTCGGTCATAGGTCTTATGCAGTTGGACCTGAAAAATGATTCCCGCACGGAGATACCTATTGAAGAAGTTAGCACACTTTTTGATAAATACGCGAACCAGGCAAAACACTTAATGCAGGATAAGAACCATGATTATGGAGAAGCGTGGCGGGATATGCGCATCAGTTCTTTAACGGATTTGCTGCTCATGAAAATATTGCGCATCAAACAAATTGAGGATAATAAAGGCAAAACAATCATTTCTGAAGGAATCGATGCAAATTACCTGGATATGATAAACTATGCTGTTTTCGCTTTGATACGTATTGAAGAAGGTATGAATTAATTTAAGTTTGTAGAATTAAAATTAATAATGAGATGAGAATTTTAGCAAACATTTCCCGTGTTTTAGTAGGAGCGCTTTTCATTTTCTCCGGCTTCATTAAAGCCAACGATCCATTGGGTTTTGGTTATAAATTACAGGAATATTTTGAGGTATTCAACATGCACTGGATGGTACCAGTGGCATTATTCCTCGCCATTTTTATCTGCATTTTTGAAGTTGTTGTAGGTTTTGCGTTGTTGATCGGTGCCAGGCTAAAGCTGGTTTTATGGCTGCTCTCGCTGATGATGGTGTTCTTTACATTTTTAACATTTTATTCGGCCTATTACAACAAGGTAACTTCTTGCGGCTGCTTTGGTGATGCAATTCCGTTAACGCCATGGCAGTCTTTCTACAAAGATATCGTGTTGAGTGTACTCACCTTAATATTAATTATTGGTCGTTCACACATCAATCCTTTATTTGGTCCGCGTTTTGAAAACATTGTTCTCGGTATTTTTACTCTTGCCGCCATCGCCTTTCCTTTGTATACGAGCACTCATTTACCTATAATTGATTTTCGTCCGTATAAGATCGGTACCAATCTTTACAAAGCGCTGCACCCTAAGGAAAAATTCTTTTATATGCTGAAGAATAAAAAAACGGGCGAGCAAAAAGAATTTGAAAGCTGGCCTCCTGATTGGGACAAAGAATATGATTATGTGTCGAACAGGACAGAGCCGCTTGATAAGACGATCAAACCTATTACGGGCTTTTCAATTCAGAATGACAGCGGAGAGGAACATGCCGATGAATTTTTAACATTGAGGGGGTATTCGTTTATTTTAGTGGAATATGATCTCGACAGATCGGACAGATCAATCCAGGGTGCGATCAATGATTTTGCGGAATTATGCAAAAAGGATAGCGTATCATTTATAGCGCTTACAGCTTCTGCTCCGGAAAAGATAGCAGCCTTTAAAAAGGAAGTCAATGCTGTATATGATTTCTACAGGAATCCGGATGAGGTTCCTTTAAAAACAATGGTACGTTCCAATCCGGGACTTGTAATGATAAAGGATAGTGTTGTAACTGCGATGTGGCCGCATACCGCGTTTCCATCTTATAATGATGTTAAAGTAAAATATTTTAGCAGGTAGTGGGCAGATTTATCGTCATGCGGATATTTTATGGTGTGCTGGTGTTGTTAGGGACAGCAACGGTGGTTTTCCTGTTGTTCAATGTTTTGCCTGGCGATCCTGCCCGAATGATGCTGGGGCAGCACGCTGACGCTAAATCAATTGAGATCATAAACAAGGACCTGAACCGCGATAAACCTTTATTCATTCAGTATCTTTTGTACATGAATGACCTCTCACCCCTGTCAGTTCATAATGAGAAGAATAAGGAGGCGATGATCTTTCTCCATGATGACAAATACGCTTACACCAAACTTTTTAATGTTGGCCGGGAAAATGTATTGGTCTTGAAGTATCCGTATTTCAGGCGATCGTATCAGAACAAAACCAAGGTAGCCGATATAATAAAAGAAACATTACCCGAAACAGTTGTGCTGGCAGTGGCATCAATACTTGTAGCGTCTTTCATCGGAATTTTTGTAGGTGTTTTTTCCGCAATATATAAGGATACCTGGTTCGACAAGTCATCACTTGTGTTTGCGATCTTGTGGATGTCAGGCCCTTCGTTTTACATTGGTTTGATCCTCGCGTATCTATTCGGACATGTGTTGAGTGAATACACTCAGCTTAATTTTGTCGGGAGTTTATTTGTGGTTGACGATTATGGTAACGGGGAATATCTGGAGTTGAAAAACCTGTTGTTGCCGGCCATCACTCTTGGTTTAAGGCCGCTCGCCATCATTATCCAGCTTACACGAAGCTCAATGCTTGACGTATTATCCCATGATTACATACGCACAGCCTCGGCTAAAGGCCTGGCCTTTTATTCGGTTATGTTCAAGCATGCCTTAAAAAATGCGCTGAGTCCGGTTATGACAGCTATTTCGGGTTCGTTTGCCGCTATGATGGCGGGTTCTGTTTTTGTTGAAGAAGTGTTTAACTGGAAAGGAATTGGCAAAGAAACAGTGTATGCGTTACAAAAACATGATATGCCTGTTGTGATGGGAACAGTATTGGTGATTGCCGCTATTTTTGTAATAATTAATACCCTGGTTGATGTGCTATATGGGATACTTGACCCGAGGGTAAGAGTGAAATAAAATAGAACCTGCTCATTCGCTTTTAACTGATAAGATCATGCCTAAAAAGATTGTTGCCGGTAACTGGAAAATGAATAAGAGCTGCAGCGAGGCGTCGTTGTTGTTTAATGAAATTAAAAACCTGCTTAAAAGTAATCCAGCAAAGGACGTAACTGTTATCGTATTCCCCTCATTTGTTTTTCTCCGCGATCTTGCCGCTCAGTCGGGAGGGATGCTGATTGGCGCGCAGAATTGCGCGAGTGAGGCGTCAGGTGCTTTTACCGGTGAAGTATCGGCAGCGATGATCAGGTCGGCGGGGGCCGAATACGTTATCATTGGTCATTCCGAGCGCCGAACATATTTTGCGGAAACGAATTCTACACTCGCTAAAAAGATAGACATGTGTATTCAAAATAATTTAAAACCTGTTTATTGCATAGGAGAAACATCCGAAGAACGTAAGGCCGGGAAGCATTTTAGTGTTGTTGAACAGCAGTTAAATGAAGGTGTTTTTCATTTATCAGGTGAGCTGTTCCCGAAAATCATTATAGCTTATGAGCCTGTATGGGCCATTGGTACAGGTGTTACCGCTACAGCAGCACAGGCACAGGAGATGCATGCGTTTATCCGCGAAACAGTTAAAAAAAAATATAGCGAGTCCATAGCTGTTAACTGTCCTGTTTTGTATGGAGGCAGCTGCAACCCTACGAACGCTAAAGAATTGTTTGCCTGTCCTGATATCAATGGAGGCCTGATTGGCGGCGCTTCACTTAATGCAGCCGATTTTATTAAGATCATTCACTCTTTTTGATATAGGTCAATTTATATTTTTCAGTTGTTAGAAAGATAATTGCAGCTATCAATATCCGGCAATCGAAAGCTAACAACCCGTCAAATCTGTTTCCTCATGAATTATTTTGAATTATACTGTAAAATAACATTGGCTGAGCAATCGGAGATATTGATAGCGCACCTGGCTGAATTGGGTTTTGAAAGTTTTGCAGATGCCGAAAATGGCTTTAAGGGATACATACAGGTGCCTCTTTATACTAAAGAAACTGAAACCCAAATTGTTGAATTGCAGAAGGGACTATCATTTGACTACACAATAGAGCTTATCGGGAATGAGAACTGGAATCGGGAATGGGAAAAGAATTTTTCACCCATCAATGTCGACGATAAATGTTATGTAAGGGCTTCGTTTCATGAGCCCGTTGAAGGAATTCCGTTTGATATTGTTATAAATCCTAAAATGTCTTTCGGAACGGGTCATCACGAAACAACCTGTTTGATGATTTCCCAACTGTTAAAAACAAAAGTAAAAGGCAGGTCGATTTGTGATATGGGCTGTGGAACTTCCATTTTAGCGATATTGGCTGCAAAGATGTCTGCAGCCAGTATTTTAGCCGTTGATATAGACGAATGGGCCGTTGAAAATTCGCAGGAAAATATAGATACTAACAAAGTGAAGGGCATAGTTGTTAAAAAAGGGGGGGCGCAATTGTTGGCAGGCAAAACATTTCATGTTATTTTAGCCAACATTAATCGAAATATCCTTATTGCTGATATGGATAGGTACGTCCAATCGCTTAAAAAACAGGGTCTTTTGATCATGAGTGGATTTTTTGACATCGATATTCCTTTGATACAAAGTAAGGCGGAATCGTTGGGAATGGTTATTGTAAATAGTTTGCAAAAAAATAAATGGGCAATGCTTTCCTTTTATAAAGGATAAATATGAATAGATATCTGAAACATTTTTCTTTTCTCCTTTCTTTTTTGGTTGGTTTGGTTGTGACTTCACAAGGACAGGTCAGGAGTTTTTCCGACAACCCGGTTGCGTTCATGGAAGAACTTAAAAGTTTTTTTGAAGCGGGGAGTACAGATAAAAGTGATGCCCATAGTTTTTTAAGAAAGTTTGAAACTGAATACTGGTCGATCGGAAAGACACACGAATCGAAGTTCAACGAATCCCAAAAGCAGATGTGTTATGAAGTATGTAATCTTATGCTGAAAAAGCGTTTGCGTCCGCCCGATTTCAGAAGCTATTTAACTTCAATGATGAATTTTGTAGATACCAAACAGTCGGAAAAGAATTTTTTGGCCTGGCAGGATTGCATCAACAAAATACTGAATGGTAAGGCGATCAAAAGTTATACGGAGTACCTGGCGATGAGCGAGAATCTCTTCGCGTATAATGTTTTTTATAAGTCGCCCACATATGAATGGAGTTCAAATACAAATAATTACGAATTTCAGTACGACAGTGTTCCCAAGATCGTTTTTAATTCATTGAACCTGGTTTGTCATAATAATCAGAGTGACAGTGTTTCAATTGTAAATACGAAAGGTGTATATTATCCTTCCACCGGTAAATTTATCGGTAGCGGAGGAACAGTGAACTGGCTGAAGGCAGGTCTTGAGCAAACCATAGTTTATGCCGAATTAAAAAAATATGAAGTTATTGTCAAAACCGGTGGTTATTCAGCCGATTCAGTTGTGTTTTACAATAAAACATACTTCAGCAAGCCATTGATGGGTCTGTTAACAGATAAGGCGCTGGCTGAGGCGGGCGGAGCCTTATCTTATCCCAGATTTGAATCCTACAGCAAACGACTTCAGATAAATGATCTTGCCGAAAGGGTCGATTACGATGGTGGTTTTTCCATGCGCGGTCCTAAATTTATCGGTTCCGGTACAAAGGAGCAGGAAGCTCTTCTCATATTTAAAAGGAGCGATAGACGGTTTTTAGTGGTGTCTTCCAAACAGTTTTTTATCACAAAAGAAAAGTTAGCCTCGGATAATGCATCGATTAAAATATTTTTTGATGCAGATTCTATATACCATCCCGGCCTTTCGTTTAAATATCTTTCAAAAGATAAGCAGGTTTCATTGATCAGGTCGGATGACGGACTGGCGCGAACGGCTTTTCTCAATTCGTACCATGCGCTTGATATGTATTTTGAAGAATTGATCTGGAAGACAGATGAACCGCAGATATTACTCAAAATGTTATTGGGTAATACGCAGGGTGAGGCTGATTTTGAATCGGCCGGTTTTTTTAAGGTAGCCCGTTATGAACAATGGCAGGGGATGGATGGGACAAATCCCCTTGTTGTGATCAAGAATTATGTAAAATCAATTAATGATCAGAGGGAATTTTATGCGGTGGATCTTGCCAGGTATATGCGAGCCACGGCCAATGATCTGCGGCCGTTGCTTGTGCGTTTAGCTGTTATGGGGCTTTTGAATTACGACGCGGAGAGCGATAAACTTCAGGTTAAAGACCGGCTTTTTCAATACATAACGGATAGAGTTGGTAAATCAGACTATGATGTATTGACCTTTCATTCGGTATTGCCAAACGAGGCGAACGGATTGATTAACCTGTTGAATTACGATCTTACGATCAAAGGTGTTTCGGTTATTCTGTTAAGTGATTCACAAAATGTGGTCATTTATCCTTTAGGCAGACAGGTTGTGGTGAAGAAAAATAGGGATTTTACTTTTGCCGGGCGTATACATGCCGGTCGGTTTGACTTTTATGGAAAGCAATTCGCATTCAATTATGACGCGTTTAAGATCGACATCATTGATGCGGACTCACTTCGTATGGCTGTGCAATCACGCGAACCAAATGAACGCGGTGAATTTCCGCTGGTAAAAGTTA
>JACPDY010000041.1:0-12234 GCA_016183775.1 Bacteroidota bacterium | reverse complement strand
AATCAGTGATCGAACATATTAACGGTGACCTGCTGATCGACCATCCTAAAAACAAGTCGGGCTATAAGAGCTATTCCAAGTATCCTGTATTCAACAGTGCAAAAGATTCCTATGTTTATTATCAGAAAAAATCCGTCCAGTCGGGTGTATATTCCAGGGATAAATTTTATTTCCACCTCGAACCCTTTACAATTGACAGTTTGGATAACTTTTCGAACGAGGGTGTGATTTTTGCTGGCGAATTCGTTTCGTCCGGTATTTTTCCCCAGTTCAAAGAACCATTAAGGTTACAAAAAGATTATTCGCTTGGTTTCAGTCGGTCCACGCCTGCTGAAGGATTCGCTTTATACGGCGGGAAAGCGAAGTTTAATGATACAATTATGCTCAGTCACGAAGGTCTGAGAGGTAACGGGGTAATAAACTATGTCACTTCAACATCGAAGTCGCGTGACTTTATTTTCTTTCCGGATTCAATGAATGGTATAAGCCAGAGTTTTGATGTGAAGGAAAGTAAGCAGGGGAAAATTGAATTCCCACAGGTGATGGGTGAGGGTGCTTATATTCACTGGATACCATATAAGGATGTGATGCAGGCGCATTCACGCGAGAAACCATTCGCCACTTATAACGGACAGGCAACATTTAAGGGACGTTATGATCTGACACCGGAATTGTTATCCGGCCGTGGTTTGGTAAATTTTCAAAAGGCCGAACTGGAAGCGCTCAATATTAAATTCAAACAAAATTCATTTGATTCTGATACCGCTGATTTCAGGCTCCAGTCCCTTGAAGAATCGGCTCTTGCATTCTCTACAAATAATGTAAATGCGCATATAGATTTCATTAAACGAGACGGAGAGTTTAAGAGTAATGGCAAAGGTTCGATCGTGAAATTTCCTGTTAATCAATACGTTTGTTTTATGGAAAGTTTTAAATGGTATATGGATAGAAGTGACATAGAGCTTGGTACCGGAGATAAGCCAGGTGCCAACGACCTCGATCTGCAGGGTCCTGAATTTATTTCAACCAATCCGAAGCAGGACTCCTTAAGATTCAATGCTCCCCGCGCTAAATACGATCTCAAAAAATACATTATTACAGCAATGGATGTTAAATACATCAATGTGGCTGATGCCCGTGTGTCGCCCGATTCGGGAAAAGTTGTGATTCGCAAGGAAGCTGCAATGGAAACATTAAAGAATGCGAAAATACTGGCGAACTCTGTGACAAAGTATCATAATATTTATGGAGCCAACGTCAATATTTTCTCACGAAAGAGTTACTCGGGGTCAGGGTCGTATGATTATGTTGATGAATTAAAAAAGAAACAGCCTATTTATTTCAGCAATATTACTGTTGATACAACTCATCAGACTTATGCCGAAACAGAAATAAAAGATTCAACCGGTTTTATGCTAAGTCCGAATTTTGAATACAAAGGTAAGGTGAAACTGCAGGCGACCAATCAGTTTCTTACATTCACAGGTGTTACCCGCATACAACACGCGTGTGAGGCTGTTAAAAAAACATGGTTCAGATTCTCCACTGAGGTTGATCCGAATAAGATATTAATTCCGGTGGAAAAGGATCCTGTTGATGACAAAGGAAATAAGCTCGGAGCAGGCATAATGCTGAGTAACGACTCCACTCATATTTATTCAACATTTCTTTCGGGAAAATATGGCAGAAGCGATTCTGCAGTTTTGCGTGCCGAAGGATTTTTGTTTTATGATAAAGCCTCGAAAGAATATCGAATATCCAATAAAGAAAAGCTCGTTGAGCGAAACCTTGGTGGAAATTATGTCAGTATGAATATAGATAAGTGTATAACATACGGAGAAGGAAGGGTAAGCATGGGAACAGATTTTGGTCAGGTAAAAATTGAAACAGTCGGAAACGCTGAGCATTTCCAGATACCTGATTCCACTTCTTTCGATCTCATGATGACAGTTGATTTTTTCTTCGATGACGGCGCTTTGGACAAAATGAGCGATGCGTTAAATGCTATTGCTGATCTGAAACCTACGGATTTTTCGAGAAAAACCTATGAGAAAGGATTGAGGGAGATGCTTGGTAAGGAAAAGGCCGATAAATTAATTTCACAGGTGAACCTTTATGGTTCGTTCAAAAAATTTCCGGATGAGTTGAAGAAAACAATATTCCTGACTGAACTGAAGATGCGCTGGAACCCACGCACCCGTTCCTATTTATCACAGGGGAAGATCGGCATTGGCAACATACAGAAGAACCAGGTTAATAAATATGTAACCGGAAGAGTGGAGTTGGTAAAGAAAAGGGGAGGGGATATTCTTAATATTTACCTTGAAGGTGATAACAGTACGTGGTATTATTTTAACTATACAAGGGGATTGATGCAGGCGCTTTCTTCATTGGATAATTTTAACACTGTTATTAAAGAGCTTAAGCCGGATAAACGTGAATTAAAAACCGAACGTGGAACTGCGCCATATGCGTTTAATTTATCTACTATCCGTAAAAAAGACGATTTCCTTAAACGTTCATCTGCAGGAGGAGCAGAAGAATAAACAGCATGACACAAACATTGCAAATAATATCGCTTATTATTGCTTATCTGATAGGCTCAATTCCGTCGGCGGTCTGGATCGGTAAAATATTTTACGGTATTGATGTCCGCGAATATGGGAGTGGAAATGCGGGGGCCACTAACACATTCAGGGTGTTAGGTAAAAAAGCCGGTATGCCTGTATTGCTGATCGATATTTTGAAAGGTTTTGCTGCTGTTCAGCTGCCCTATTTGACCGAACTTGTTCCGGGTTCTGTTCAATTTGTAAACCTGCAGCTGGTATTGGGAGTTGCGGCTTTGTTCGGACATATTTTTCCGCTTTTCGCTGCTTTCAAAGGAGGAAAGGGGATAGCTACACTACTTGGAATTATCCTGGCAGTGCATCCTTATGCTGCATTAATGTCAATTGCTGTGTTCCTTGTTGTGTTCCTGGTTTCAAAATATGTTTCCCTCGGTTCAATAACGGCTGCTCTGACATTTCCAATAATTGTAATTGTTGTTTTTAAAACGCGCATTCCTTCATTGGTCATATTTTCAATGGTCATAGCTGTACTTGTACTCATTACCCATCAAAAAAATATCGAACGCCTTATAAAACGGGAAGAATCCAAATCACCTCTCATTAAAAGAAAAACTTCCTGAAACAATCTTATAAACTTTTGATTGTTAGCCATTTATCCTTCCATAAATAGCATTTTTTGCCTAAAAACATTTACCTTTACCTGTTTGATTTTATGTAAAAAGTTCATTTTTGCATCTTATTTGTGAGTCAATTTATTATTGTGTTGAGAAGAACGATAAAAAATAGCCAATTTCTTTTGCTCTTACTAACTGTGCTTTGTTTTAGCACTGTGTTTGCGCAAACCATTTTTACTTCTGAAGAAGATCTAAAAAAGGAAGCTAAAAAACTTTTCGATAGCGAACAGTATGCTGAGGCATATCCTTTATACTCGCAGCTTCTGAGCGTATATCCTAAAGACCCGAATTATAATTATCGTTTTGGTATATGTATGTTGTATACCAGCGAGAACAAAGAAAAGCCGATCAGCTATCTTGAATATGCCGCCAAACAGCCCGATGTAGAGAAAGACGTGTTCTTTTTTTTGGGTAAGGCCTACCACATGAACTATCGTTTTGATGATGCTATCGTGGCGTTCAATCGGTTTAAAAAGGAGGCGTCTTCCTATCAGCAAAAAAAATTACAGGTCGATAAACAGATTGATATGTGCAGGAATGGTAAAACATTGCTTAAAAATATCACTGACCTGCAGGTGCTTGAAAAAAAGCAGTTAAGTGATAAGGAATTTTTTCGTTCATACGACCTGAGCAGCATTGGAGGTAAGCTGCTTATTAAGCCGGAGGATTTTCAATCATCCCTTGATAAAAAAGCGAAAGAACAAACTATTATTTATCTCGCTAAAAACAATACCCAGATATATTATTCAAGTTACGGAACCGATGGCAAGAATGGGAAAGACATTTATATGGTAACAAAGCTCAATAGTGGGGAGTGGAGTCTACCGGCCAGCCTGGGCCCAACTATTAATACAGATGTGGATGAAGATTATCCTTTTCTTCATCCGAACGGAAGAGTACTTTATTTCTGCTCAAAGGGTCATAACAGTATGGGTGGCTATGATATTTTTAAATCGACGTGGAATGCCCAGTCCGGAACATGGTCGGAGCCGGTGAACATGGATTTTTCAATCAATACACCAGATGACGATATTATGTTCGTGACCGATTCGTTGGAGAAGACGGCTTACTTTTCATCGAAGCGTACCAGCCCGAATAACATGATCGATGTTTACAGGATCAATACCGATCGTAAGCCGGTTGATATAGCAGTGATCAACGGTACTATGGGAAAAGATGCTGATGGACAATTTATAAAATCGAAAATAACAGTGAAGAATGCCGACAATGGAGAGTTGGTTGGCATTTTTAACAGCGATCCACAGACCGGAGAATACAGCATGAATGTTCCTGGTGGAAGTAAATTACTGTTCACGGTTGAGACCGAAGGTTCCAAAACGCAATCGGAAGTTGTTGTATTACCAACTCAGCGTGTATTCAAACCATTCAAACAGGAAATGAATTATGAAAGTGGGACTGATAAACTTTTAGTGAAAAACTTCTTTGATGAGGCAGTTGACGACAATAATTATCTGCTCGCACTTAACTTCATTAAGGAAAAGGCTAAGATGGATGTGAACGCAAATGAGGCTATGTTCAGGGATCCGCAGCCAGCCGCGACACAAGAGACCAAAAAGGATTCGGCATCAACAGCTACTGCACCGGTCGATGCAAAAACTTCCGCAAGTATTACAAATGCTGAATTGGTAAAGATAGCCTACGATGATGCGGAAGATATTCAGAAAGAAGCCAAAGAATTGAAGAACCAGGCAGACCTGGCATTGAACTATGCCAATGAAAAGAACGAAGAAGCGCAGTTGAAGTATAAGGAAGCCAATGAGGCCGCTGCTCAAAGTGATGTTGCAGGAGCGGAGGAGAAGAAAAAGGAAGGGAATAGGATATCCCGTGAGACCGTGGCCGCGTTCAACCTGGCCAAAAAGCTTGATGCTGATGCGGCAGCTAAGCAGGATGAAGCTGACCTGTCGCTTAATTATGCAAAAGAACTGGATGCGGCCGCAAAAGCGAAAAACTCAGGCGCCGCATTGACTCAGCTTGAAGAGCAGAAAAAGCGACTGGAGAGCCTGAGTCAAAAACCTAAGGGTGCCGACAATGCATATAGCAGCATCAAACTCGATGCGGATAATAAGCAGAAGGAAGTGGAACGCACAAAGGAGAAATCTCTTTCACTTGCCAAAGACATAAATAATATTGACACGGAAATAAAGAATCTGGAGCAGACAGCAGCTACCTCGAAGAACGAACAGCTTAAGGAGGGCTTGAAAGGACAAATTAAAGATCTGCAGGATGAGAAAGTAAAGAAGCAGGCTGAGATAGTGGAAACAGATGCGAAAGCAGTTGTGCTGCAAAAGGAAGCCGATAATTTAAAGAATGAAGCGGAGATTGTAAGTGGTATGATCAGCCAGATCAAAACAGGTGGTGAGGCTCCTGTAAATGTTTCTTCCATTGATAAGCAAAAACTACAGGAGCAGGTTAATGGTTATAGGATGAGTGATATCGCTGTGCCAACTACTGATGCAGTTATTTCATCCACCGAAACAGGATCACCGGATAAAACAACCACCTCTGAAACTAAATCCGTGACGGATACAACCGCTGAAGCAAATAATATAAAACCAGAGCAGTACAATAAAGCGATTACAGTAAAACCTGTCCCGAGCTACGACAAAAAATACATTCGGAAGCTGGATGAAGCCAATGAGATCAATGATGATTATACGCGTGAAACGACAAAAGCAACCTATTACAAAAGCTGGTCCGATTCTATAAGCAGGGATGTAGAGGCGAAAAAAACGGAGTTGGCTGAAATAAAAGATGAAGAAGCTAAAAAGGAGATGGTGCAAACAATCGCCAAAATGGAAGTTGAAGCCAAAGAAAAACAGGATCTGTCGGATCGGAGTAAAGCCAAGGCAAAAGCAGCTGTTTCAGGAACTGCAATTGGTGTCGTGTCAGCTGCTAATTCAGATTCAGCCAAAAATGAAACTACTGAAATAGCAAAGAATACAGTTAAGGAGTCAACTACTTCTACCGGTCATCCTGTTAACAATACTTCTTCTGAAAAGTCTATTAAGTCAAACAATAATGATTCTGTTCCTGAGACTTCCGATCAGTTAGCTGTAAACAAAACAGGCGATACCGGAACAAGTTCAATTATCAAAAGCGAAATTAAGGACATCGCTGAAGATACAACAAAGCTGAAAACTTCGTCATCCTCCGGTGATATTAGGGATACAACAAAAAGTCCAGCTTCTATAGAAGGTGAAAATGTTAAGAATACAGCGTCCTCAGTGCCGTCGAATTCGAATACTGAATTGATCAATAGTGCGGCTGAAAAGGCTAAAGAAAGTAAAGATCTTAATGAACAGGCAATGACACTCCGGGACGAGGCCACTTCGATGAGTGATCCGGATGAACGGAATGAAGCCATACAAAAAGCAGAGGTTATAGCAGTGCAGGCTGTGCAAAAACAACAGGAGGCGGCTGATATTACGGCTAAAATAAAAACAGAAGAATTCAGGAAGAAAGACGAGCAACTGGCAACTCAATCAAAAGCAATAGGGGATAACCAGGCCGATGATGTGCTGATGGCTGAAATGGTAAGAGACGAAGCTAAATTTTATTTCGAAGAAGCTAAAAAGTTGCGGGAGAAAGCTGCCAATTATCCATCTTATGATTTTAAACAGGAATACCTTGATCAGGCAGAACAGAAGGAAATAATTGCTTTTGAGAAACAGGCCAAATCAGCTGAGCTTTATTCTAAATTTAAACCAGAGGAAACTCCTGTAACGGTTTCCAATACAACAACCACGAACAATTCGCAGCCCGCGAATAATACAGTAACAACAGCCGCTCAACCGACTGAAACGGTAACACCTGCAACAACAAATACGAATGAGCAGACGGCAAACAATACTGTTAAATCAACTGAACCTTCAGTTAAATCCGAAACCCCTGCAGCAACAACTAAAAATGATGCACAGGCAGAGCCCGATGGCACAACAAAATTAAAAGACGAATCCACTCAAACTATAAAATCCGATACAACTGCCCCAGGCACTTCGGAAGCTAAAGTAAAAGCAACCACTCCTGTTGCTGCGGACACTCAGGAAAAACAGACTTCAAGCGATCAGCAACAAACTGCGGAGAATAAGCAACAGCCCGTTGATCAGAAAAAGGCAGCTGAGGAAACGTCTTCCAATGTTCCTGTTACCCAGCAAGAAGTGCGAAAGGTACAGGATACAAGGGAGTACGGACATTATGTTGATGTGAGGGCGCAATCAGACTCTTCTTTGCAGATTGCCAAACTACACCATAGTTCCGCGGCTGATTATCAAAGGCAAGCGGACGCTAAAAGAAAAGAAGCTGATCCTATCCTGAAACAGGTTGATGAAGTTCCGGAAGGCACCCCTGTACCGGATGAGCTGGCTCAAAAAGTAGCAAGCATAAAAGGAGAAGTTACCTTTTATCAGCAAAAAGCGGACTCGGCAAAAATTCTTGCCAGGAACGCGGAGGAAGTGGCTGCTGCTAAGTTGACAGAATCTGAATCATTCCTTGAGACATTGGATGATAATAAATCCAAACAAATTATTGCCGCCTATAATGCGAAAGATATTCCTGTAAGCACCGCTGCTGATAACCAACAGACAGCTACACAAGCAAAATTCAGCGTTCCAAAAACGGCAAAACAACCGGCGATAAAATCAGGTTCAATGATAATTAACGCGCTGGCAGAGGGCTTTGAAGTCAGCAATGGAACAGTTTATACCAATGATCGTCCGATACCAATTGACCCGAAATTACCGGAAGGACTTGTATTTAAAGTGCAGATCGGTGCATTCAAAAACCCTATCGCCCAGGATGCGTTCAGGGGTATGAACCCCATCTCTGCAGAAACAACTCAGCGTGGTCTTATACGTTATACAGCCGGCTTATTCCGCGATCTGTCACCTGCAAATGCAGCCAAGAGCAGGATACAAGCCATCGGATACAGGGATGCTTTTGTTGTTGCCTTTTACAATGGTAAGCGTATATCATATGGAGAAGCGATGGCGATGGTGAATGGAGGTAAAGTGCCTGAAGTCGCTTCAAATACAATACCACAAAATACACCTGCGCAAACTAACGTCACAGAGTCTGCTGTAATTCAGAAAAACAATACAGGTGTAAATACTAATAATTCTCAAACACAAATCAGCAGCCAGGAGACTTCAATTGCCAAAACCACGGATATAGCTACGGTATCAGGTGTAGTTTATACTGTACAGGTTGGCGTATATTCCAAGCCGGTAAGTTCTGCCCAATTATTTAATATCGGATCTTTGTATACTGAGACAATGAAGAACGGACTTATCCGTTATACTTCAGGAGCATATACCGATATCACTGAAGCGACAAAAGCCAAAGGTGTCATTGTTGCAAGAGGTGTCAGGGACGCCTTCATAATTGTGTACAAGGATGGAAAACGTGCAACCGGTACTGACCTTGTACAGCGTCCGAAAGCGAACGGGAATACCGAAACCGTAAAAAGTGAAAACACGTCTTCTTCAGCTTTGGCACAGGACATTGTGTTTAAGGTGCAGGTAGGTGCGTATAAATCGGAAGTGCCTATTGAAATGGCCAATAAGTTTTTATCGATTGCAACCAAAGGCGTTAATGTAAATAAAGATGAAGCCGGAATGACCATCTATTCAGTTGGTAAATTTAAGACTTACGAAGAAGCGCTTACAACGAAGAATGAATTGGTAAGCAGCGGGATCGCGGATGCCTTTGTTGTTGCGTACAATAAAGACAAACGAATGAACCTGGACGAGGCAAAACAACTTATAAATAAATAGCAGAACATGATCACGCTTAACGACATACTGATGCAAACCGAAGAAAAGGTTTCAACCGATCGCAAATTGCAAACGGAAAAGCTCAGGGAACTCATTGTTTATAATGATGATGTGAATTCTTTTGATTTTGTTATCGAATGTTTTATTAAGATATGCGGCCATGATGAAATTCAGGCAGAACAATGCACATACCTGGTACACTACAAAGGAAAATGTGCGGTGAAACGGGGTTTGTACGAAGAACTCGAATCAATATGTGTAGCTTTACTGGACAGAGGTTTAACAGCTAAAATTGAATAATAAAATGAATAAGAGAATAATAATTTTTTTATCAGTGGTTATTTCGTTTGTATCGTGCAGCCGTGTGCCTATTACAGGTAGAAGACAAATGCATCTGTTGCCGGAATCTGAAATGATGTCAATGAGTCTGACAAGTTACCGGGATTTCCTGAATAAGAATAAAAGAGTGCCTGACGCTGATCCCCAAACCGAACTGGTTAAAAAAGTAGGCGACAATATTGCCAAAGCTGTTCAACGGTATATGACCGCCAATAAAAAATACGCAAGCAGGGTGCAGGGCTTTAAATGGGAATTTAACCTGGTTGACGATAAAACGGTTAATGCCTGGTGCATGCCCGGAGGCAAAGTGGTTGTTTATACAGGTCTTTTGCCTGTTACACAAAATGAAACCGGCTTGGCCATTGTGATGGGTCATGAAATAGCCCACGCCATTGCACGGCATGGAAATGAACGCATGAGCCAGGGTTTATTGGTTCAATTGGGCGGAATAGGTTTGGCAGTTGCCACATCAACCAAATCGGGGCCAACGCAGGATATCTTTAATCAGTCTTATGGTGTGGCAAGTACGCTTGGTACATTGGCTTATTCCCGTAAACACGAATCGGAAGCGGATAAACTCGGCCTCGTTTTTATGGCAATGGCCGGCTATAACCCAGGTGAGGCTCCCGCTTTTTGGGAGCGTATGGCAGCCTCTGCCGGCGGACAAAAGCCACCAGAGATATTGAGCACTCACCCGAGTGATCAGACACGTATTAAAGATATCAGGGCATTTTTACCGCAGGCGATGAAGTATTATAAGCCTACGAATTAAGAAATCAGAATCACTTCCTTTTTAAAGTCTCGGCAATAATTTTGTCTTTTTCGGCTAACTGAACTTTGAGTAGTTCAATTTGTTTTTTAAGCTCTACAATGTCTTCCTTTAACCGCGCCTCGTTAGGCGACCACAGGTCAAAATAATATTTCTGTTGGGCGGTAGCTGAAAGATCGCCGCTTTCTTTAAAGAAAGTATACAATGATATGCGTAAAGCTTTCGAAATAAGTTCGAGGGTACGTATATCAACACTGTTATGATTAAGCGCAAAATCGAGGTCGGCTTCGGAAAGACCTATGTATTCAGCCAATTGAGCGTAGGTGTGGTTTTGTTCGGTTAGTATTTCGATTATGCGGTTTTTAAGGCTCATGATATGAGTTTATTCCGACTAATATACGAATTCATTTTCTGTTTTTTTTGTTGTAAAAGCTTGATGCAAAAATTAAAACCAAAAGTAAAACTATGACAATTATTGTAATAATTCTTTCGTTACTAGCAAGTGGAGTAGAGTGCGAGGGTGGAGTCCAACCAAGAAAAACATATAATACAACACCTTGCACCACTATAATGGTCTAACTTAAAATTAAGCATATATCATATAAGCCCTCTCCAAAGGAGAGGGTAGGGTGAGTTCAATATCCATACTTCTCACCCCACATCTTCCTCAAATAATCTCTCAGCTCTTTCTCACGCGCGTTATTTCCAGGGTCATAAAGTTTTTTGCCGCTCACCTGGTCGGGTAAATATTCCTGTTCGCTGAAATTGTTTTCGTAACCGTGTGAGTATTTGTATTCTTTGCCATAACCAAGCTCTTTCATAAGTTTGGTGGGTGCGTTACGTATATGCAGGGGTACTGGCAGGTCGCCTGTTTGTTTTACCAAGGCCTGTGCCTCATTAATGGCTTCGTAAGCCGCGTTGCTTTTTGCCGACGATGCCATATAAGTAGCGCACTGTGATAAAATAATCCTTGCTTCAGGATACCCGATCACGTTCACAGCCTGGAAACAGTTGTTGGCCATGATCAAGGCGGTAGGGTTGGCATTACCTATGTCTTCAGAGGCCAGTATCACCATCCTGCGCGCGATGAATAACGGATCTTCGCCGCCTTCTATCATCCGGGCCAGCCAATAAACCGCCGCGTTAGGGTCGCTGCCCCGGATCGATTTTATAAATGCTGAAATAATATCGTAATGCTGCTCACCGCCCTTGTCATACATGGCCAGGTTTTGCTGCACAATGTTCATCACCTTTTCGTTGGTGATCTCTATTGTTTCAGTGCCAATTGACTGAATAACTAATTCAAGAACATTTAACAATTTACGTCCATCACCTCCGGAAAGCCGCAACAATGCTTCATGTTCAGTGATCTTGATGTTTTTATGTTTTAAAACTTCATCAGTTGAAAGGGCAATATCTAACAAGTGAATAAGATCATCTTTATCCAGGGGTTTTAAAATGTAAACCTGGCAGCGCGATAAAAGGGCGGATATAACTTCAAATGACGGATTCTCCGTTGTCGCACCTATTAATGTAATAACGCCCTTTTCAACAGCTCCCAACAATGAATCTTGCTGAGACTTACTGAAGCGGTGAATTTCATCAATGAACAGCACCGGTATATTTGTTCCAAAAAAATTCTGTCCTTTTGCTTTTTCAATTACATCGCGTATATCCTTTACGCCCGAGTTAATGGCACTAAGGGCGTAAAAGGGCCGTTTGAACTGGTGCGCGATAATATTGGCTAAAGTGGTTTTCCCAACCCCCGGTGGTCCCCAGAATATCATGGAGGGAATGATACCTGTTTCAATAGCCTTGCGCAGCACAGCTCCTTCGCCCACCAAATGCTTTTGCCCGATATAATTATCGAGCGAAGTAGGGCGGAGGCGTTCGGCTAATGGGGTGGAGGATTGCATGTGATAAAGGTAAAAAAATATAGGCCCCCTCCCAACCCCAGGGCCACCGCATGAATAATAATTGAGGGACAAACAGTTAGCTGTTAATAATAATGGCGGATTGAGTTGAAAAGGGAATGAAAAAAGTTTGTTGTTTGATTTTAAAAATCAAACAATGGACTTTGAATTACACTTTTC
>JACPDY010000040.1 GCA_016183775.1 Bacteroidota bacterium | reverse complement strand
TACAATTTTCCATTGGGCATCGGTAAGGCTTGTTTCATACATGGTACATAGGGTTTTGGTCAACACTAAGTAATTCAGTAGGAGATTTCCTTTTAGATGCCCTTTATACTTTTTATCAAATGAATTTTAAACAGTTTCTAATGTTATAAAGGTGAGATAGGAGACAATGGGCGAGCAAGATATATTATGTTAGGTTATTCTATCCGAATCCTGCAATATTGTAGCGATTGACTTTTTAAGAATGTAAATGGCAAAAATCAAAGTAAATTGAAAATAATTAAACCAATAATACTATTAGTTTTCTTTTGTAGCATGGCCTTTGGCCAGGATACAACAAGGCACAAATTAATAATTGGCGCGCATGGTGGGCCTGCTGTGGCAACCAGTGTGAGTTTTAATAAAACCTTTTCGGATCCTACTTCTACCATTGGGCCGAGGTTAGGTTATATTGCTGGGTTAGATTTGCAGCGCCGGTTAACATACAAACTTGCTTTATGCCTGGAGGCCAATTATGAAAGCAAAGGATACATACATATAGATAAAAGTCCGTATGCGTATGTAAAATTTGGTAATTCTACCAATAGTGGAGGTTACGGTACTCCATTTGAAAAATTGCGAATAGAAATTATATCAGATTTTATTACAATACCTGTAACTGCAAAAATTTTGATGAATAGGAAGAAAGTGGCCTATTTTTTTAATTTAGGATTTTTTGCAGCCTATCCTATTAGGAGTCGATTTTTGTTATTATCCGCAAATTCAGAGCCCATTGTGATGGAAACTTTTTATCCAAATGGTTTCAATTACCGCAGCATCAATTACGGCTTGGTTACAGGTTTTGGAGTAAATATACCGCATAACGAACAATTTCAATTTTCACTTGAGGTAAGGAACAATATTGAATTAAAAAATATATTTAAGGAGAATGAGTACCAGTTTGAAACTTGTTCTCTCCTGTTAGGCATTGGATATAAACTAAAATAAATATGAATACAAAATCATTAATGATTAGTGTAATTGTTATGGTGCTGATTTTAACGGGCTATCATTTTTTCTTCAATGCCCGCTCATACTCACTGGCCTATGTTGATTCGTCCCGGTTAATGACCGAATACAAGGGGATGGAAGAAGTGAAAAAAACAAATGAGGCCCGGGCCAAGACCTGGCAGTCCAATGTGGATACATTAGCCCTGGAGTTGCAAAACGACATAAAAAAATACGAAAAGGAAAGAGGGCAGATGAGCGAGCGCGAAAAGAAAACAACCGAGGAGCTAATTGGCCGTAAACAGCAGCAGTTTATGCAATACAAAGAGGTTACTAAAAACAAAGCGTCCGAAGAAGAACAAAAAATCACGAATGAAGCGTTGGCAAAAGTTAATAGTGTGATCACTGAATTTGGAAAAAAGAATGGTTACACCTTCGTTTTTGGTACCACATCGGGTAACATTGTGTATGCCAGCGAGGCCGTAAATGTAACCGATCGCGTTCTGGAGGTGTTGAACATTCAATACGAGCAAAATAAATAATGAACTTAACCCGCATAACATATTATTTTACAATACTGGTATTTCCGGTGGTTTTGTTTTCTTCCTGTAAAACAGGAGTTACAACAGCCGAGCTTGAAAAGTATATAACCGATACTGGAAACGGCACAAAAAAAAGTTTTGAGATCGGGAATTTTAAGGCCGAAATTATTTATCGCCCCACGGACCTGATGGTGAACCATGAACTGGCATCAGGAAATAAAGATGCTGAAGCGTTAAAAAATAAGTACAAAAAGTACGATTATTTTGTTTTAAATATGCAGAACAACGGAGGAGATATGTTAAACAGTACAGCTTCCAACAAGGCCTTGTTCGCCGGGATCAATGAACAGCTTTCTTTCGGCATGAATGAACATGTGTATATAGTGGATAGGAACAAGGATACCACCCACCTGGCCGATTTTGCTTTCCCGCGTTTGTATGAAGCGGCAAAATCAACTTCGATATTATTGGCATTTAAGGCAGATGCCATAAAAACAGACGCGTTTAAAATTTGTATCAGCGACATTGGTTTTACAAAAGGAATAATAGAATTTGATTTTGATAAAAACGATTTTAAAAACATACCCTCATTAAAATTATAATACCATGATCATGCATCGCTTAACCAAATACAAAAAAACAAAAAAAGCAATCGCTTTAACTTTAGCAGTAAGTATGCTTAATGCATCGTTGTTTCCGACTTATACATTAGCCCTAAATCCTGGGGCAGGTTTACCTGAATATTCTTCATTTGAACCTGTTGACGCTACAGATATGGTAAGTTTACTTACAGGTGATTTTACTTATAGTATGCCTGTTATAAATGTTCCCGGACCTGAGGGGGGGTACCCGCTTGCGATGTTTTATCACGCCGGTATTACTCCCGAACAGGAAGCATCTTGGCTTGGTTTGGGTTGGAATATTAATCCCGGTAGCATAAATCGTTTTGCAAAAGGTATCCCCGACGATTTTAATAGAAAAACCTCCGTCGTGTCAACTTATTCAGGGATAACAACTGTAAAAGATTGGGATGTTTCGCTTGGTGTTGGATATGGCGGATTCAGTGTTGGTCTCTCTCTTGATGGGGGCTCGCATAAATCCACCGGTGGTAGTGTTTCCTTTGGAGTAGGACAAAAAAGCGGCCCTTTAAGTGGTGGATTTTCAGTAGGGTCACGTGGGGTAAATGTTTCAGCTCAGTATGGTTTTTCACAAAATAGCGGAGTTCTTTCTGCATCGGCAGGTATAAGTGAGAAGGGTAGTTTAAGGGGAACTAGTTCAATTGGAGTAAGTAAAGTTGGCAGCATTGGAGTTTCTTTATCCAGTTCGGGTGTTAATTCTTTTGCATCAATGGCTGGTCATACCGAGAATCTTAGCGGCACTTTAAACAATCAAAATCTCTCTATGAATCCCATTGGGGGCTTTAGTTTTTATGCCAATTTTTATTATGGAAACGTTTCAGTTAATTACACCAAAATTGAATATGCTCAATATGCAAGAGATGATAAAACGAATACAGGTAGTTTGTATATGAGCCAAGCTAAAAATGAGATCACTTCGACCGGAGGGGTGCAAAAAAGATTAGCTGCGACTGATGTATATGAAGATCCATATAGTGCCTCAACCTATAATAGTGTTGAGGCTCAATCAAAAGAGAACGCTTTAACATTTCCATCTTACGATTCGTATAATGTTACGGCGCAAGGCCTAAGTGGAAATATAAGTCCAAAAATATTTGAGTTCGGAACATTGACGCATGAAGGAATGGTGTTTTCTGGTGCGGCAACAGAATTACAATGTTATAATGACTCTAGATTACCTTTTAATAAGGATGCAGATAAAATCTATTTTCAGTTTGATAACGAACCGGGTGGGTTTGCGAAAATTAATCCCGGAACATACGGAACAGGAGCTTCGCCAATGGAGTATTCTTATTCGGGTGGAGATTTAGATATTACCAACGATGGGAAATCATTTTATAACTCCACTTCTAAACGGGTAGGTCAAGGTAAGTATATTGAATGGTTTACTAACGGTGAAATTTATACGCAATTTAATGATGCTATAGCTAAAGGGTTTATTGAAACAGAAAGCCAGAGCGGTCATCGAAATGAAGCTAATTTATACGATTCAGAAGGGATCGGCGCTTATAGCATTACAACAGAGGATGGAAAAACGTACCATTACTCTATTCCAGTTTATGAGTTTGAGTCGCATCAAATATTTGAAGACAAAACAAGTCAGTCAAATGGCGCCCATTTAATTAATCATAAAATTAATAAATATGCATATGATTGGCTGTTAACTTCTGTAACAGGCCCCGATTATGTAGATAGGGGAACATCAGGGGTAATTGATGACGAAGATTATGGATACTGGGTGAAATTTGATTATGGAAAATGGACTGATGGCTATCAGTGGCGTTATCCTTATAAGGATGGAACCTATGTGCCTAATAACAGCAGTAAAAGCAGCCAATATGGTGAGTATGAAATTGGACGTAAACAAATTTATTATTTGAACAGTATCAAAACCAAAACACATACTGCTTATTTTATTAAAAGTTTGCGGGAAGATGGGAAAGGGAAGCAGGTTACTTTGTACAAGGAAGCTCCAGTTTCGGGGTGGTATCATTCTTCAGGAGGGGAGTCCGAATGCAGTGGAATAGAAAATAGAGATTGGGTTAAATACGATAGGACATATACTACTCAAATAAATAGTTGTGGAGTTGCTAATCAATTGTTGAAATTAGATAAAATAATTTTAATGAATAATGCTGATGCCGTGTTAAATCCTGCAAATAATGGCACCAATGTTTTTAAAGCAAGTGTTAGTGGTGGAGGAACTTCTTGTGTAGCAAAAAAAAGACAAAAAAATTATTATGATGAAAATGCAAGTTGGACAATAAATGGAGATAGATATAGGACATGTAGTGGAAGTAGTTACCTCGCTGATATTTCACTCTATAACATACCAACATATACAAGTTATTTTCAAGCAAATGTTTTGGATGTGAAAGATGTAGAGGATGACATTGCAGATATTGAGGAAAAGGCACTGAAAGTTGTCCAGTTTAGCCAGGATTATTCCCTTTGTGGTAATACACCTAATTCGGATGCGACGGCAACAAATCCAAGTTCGACGGCAAAAGGAAAGTTAACATTGAATTCGGTAAAAATATATGGTTTAGGTAAAGCGGATATTTTGCCATCCTACAATTTCACTTATAATAATCAATCATCAAATCCAATTGCTTACAATCAAAATCAAATAGACAATTGGGGATATTATTCTACAGTTCAGGATGATTACAGCAAAAAGCCAAATGCTGATGCCTGGAGTTTGAATGAAATCACTACTCCCTTAGGTGGCAAAATTAAAATTAATTATGAGTCAGATACTTATTCGTTGGAAGCTGCTTTAGGGTCAATACCCGAATTTAATAGAAGAGTTACCAATATCACGAAAAATGGGACTTCCATGACATTTAAGGTGGATCAAAGCGTGAATGATTTGAAAGATAATGGAGCATTAGTGATAAATAAATTATATAAGATTTATGCTATGACTGCTGCATCTTATCGATATGGGCCACCGCGTAACCCTACCAATGTTCCGGCAAAGTATGAATTCATATATAAAAAACTACTTTCGTTTGATTTAAATGCGAACACACTTACATTTGAGGAAACCAGTACATCCACATTTCCAAATCCACTAAATGTTTATTTTACGGCTGATTTTCTTTGTGGAGGAGGAATCAGGGTTAAAGAAATTTTATTAGATGATGGAGCGGGTGGTATTTATAAAACTTCCTATTCATATAATAATCCAGCTACAAATAT
Organism: Bacteroidota bacterium; assembly: GCA_016183775.1. Lineage (NCBI taxonomy): Bacteria > Pseudomonadati > Bacteroidota > Bacteroidota bacterium. The sequence continues at coordinate 57,746 of JACPDY010000040.1, read as the reverse complement.
CAGTTCAGGTGTCACTTCTTATGCGCCAATAGTAGGTGGTGGGAGTACAGAACCTTATATTCGGGGAGTGACTTCTCCAATAACAGTAGAAAGATATATTCCTTATGTATATGAGTTACCTGCGCCTATGGTAATGTACGAATATGTAACTGTTGAAGACAAGGGGCTTACTAATGATTCCTATGCAAAAGCGAGGTATAAATTTGATGTGCTCAAGACAGCTATAAATAATTCATCCGGTTTTTCTATGGGTGATCATGTTAAAGTAAATGATGTTGATGTACCAGGATGGTTTCAAAGCTATACCACAGGCAACCATTGGGGCTATTCATATCGTCGTTCAGGTATTGTAACAGATAATAAAGCCGCAATAGGCCGAATACTTGAAATAACTACGTTGAATAAATCTAATTTAGTGAGCGATAAAAACACATATGAATATCAAAAAATCAGTGATGGCTCCATAAAGAGCGGAATAATTCAGGAAAGTTTTAATACAATCAATAGGTATATCAGATGGAAACCCGATCACGTAACAAGTTCCAGCGATTGGCATATAACCTCCTCAAGCCGTATTTCTTATCCAAGTTTATTAAAAAGTATAACAACCGAATCAAACGGTATTAAAAATACAATTACAAATACCAAGTATGATTTTTACAGTGGCATGGTTACGGAAACAGAATCTGTAAATTCTTATGGAGAAAAATACAGGACTAAAACAATACCGGCTTATGAAAAATATGGAGGGATTGATAACAGCGCTATGGGTTCAAAAGTGTATGATGTAAGCAACAAGAATATGCTGGTGCAGGGTACAGCTAATTATTCGTATTCGGTTGATGCCGGCAATGCGGAGCATCTACTAAGTGCGTCGGTACAAACCTGGAAGGCGAATCCATGGACGTATAGCGAATTTAATACCGGAACATCTTCGTATGGTGATGTAACCACAGGAGCTGATGTATGGCGCAAGTATCAGAATTATGTTTGGAAATCTGCCGTTAACACCGATGGTACCATCGCCGGAACATTCACTGATTTCGATTGGTCAGGAACTCCGAATTCGGGCTGGCAAAAAACAAACGAAATTACCCGCTACGATCATTACTCTAATCCAATTGAATCGAAGGATATTAATGGTAATTACGCCGCCATTAAAACAGGAGGCTTAAATGATAACTTCGTAATTGCAACATCGGGCGCTTCAAACTACAGGAGTTTTGTTTTTACCGGCTTTGAAGATTCTAAGAATGTGGCTCCTACAGGCTCACCTGCTTATTATTTTGGTGGGGAAGTGTACCTTAACGAAGGGGTGAAAATTTCATCAGCCGAAAGCGGAGCTGTTACACCTCATACAGGTAATTTTTTAGCTCATGTGCCGGCAACAAAATATGGGCCTATTTATAAAGTCAGCAATGGTATACAAACAGGTCAAACGTATCGTGCCTCTGCGTGGGTGCATAAAAATAGTCCTTCGTCCACCGTCCTGGTAGCTGAACTTGATGGTCAGTCAGTTTATACGTACCAATCAATGGCTAAAAATGATTCGAAAGCTATAGCGGTCGGAGACTGGCTGTTATTAACTGTAAATATTACTGTACCCGCGAACTATGTAGCTTCCGGAGGCAGCCATGGTTTAAACGATTTGAGAGTATATGTTTATAACCCGGCTTCAAATGATGAAGCATATGTAGATGACATGCGTCTTCAACCTGTAAATTCTCCTGTATCAGGTTTTGTATTTGATGATCACACAGGTTTATTAATGGCCATCCTCGACAATGAGAACTTTGCAACCATTTTTACCTACGATGCAGCGGGTCGTTTGATTAAAACCGAAAAAGAATACTCGGGAGGAATTAAAAAAGTGAGCGAAGCCAGTTACCATTACGGGAGAGGCCTCTGATAAAATATAAGTGTAATTTACTTAAGGCGAAACGAGGATAGTTTTCTTCGTTTTGCCTTTTTTTATGCTTAAGCGAATGTCAAGTTTTGACTACCTTAGATTGGTATATTGTAAGCTTCCCAATAGTATCAAATATGGTAAAGTATAAAGAAATTTTGTTTGTTATTGCCTTTTACTTTTCGCCGCAAATAAATAATGTTGTTGCGCAAAGGGAACCCAATATTTGGTATTTTGGAGAAGGCGCTGGATTAGACTTTAATTCTGGAGGTCCGATTGCTCTTACAAATGGTATGATATATACAGACGAAGGAACTGCTTCCATTTCAGACCCTGTTGGAAATCTGCTTTTTTATACGAATGGAGAAAAAGTCTACAATAAGAATCACATCCAGATGCCAAATGGAATCGGTCTCTATGGTAGCTTTACTACAACACAGACCTTAATTGTCAGGCAGCCGGGCAGTACCAGATATTATTATATATTTACTGCAGCTCCACAAGTAAGATCTGCCGGTTTGCGATATTCCAAAATTGATATGAAACTTGATGGTGGGTTGGGCGATGTTGTAATTTCACAAAAAAATATTCCTCTTTATGTTCCTACATGTGAAAAAATTGCAGGAGTACAACATTGCAATAACCGGGATGTTTGGGTAGTTACCCATGAATTAAACACGAATGGATTTCGAACATATTTAATAACATCTTCAGGTATAGATACAGTAGCTGTCAAGAGTAATGCAGGGATTATTATTCCTGGAGATATTGGTTCCGGTCGTACAGCCATCGGACAATTAAAAGCTTCTTCTGATGGAAAAAAACTGGCTTGTGCAAGTAGTTTCAGTATCAATCGTTTTGAATTGTTTGACTTTAATAATTCGACAGGAATTATATCTAATGCAATTATTTTTCCGGCATTGACACCAATCTCAGTTTATGGAGGTGCGTATGGAGTTGAATTTTCGCCGGATCGTACAAAATTGTATTGCAGTATAGCGAATAATTTTTATGGAAAAATTTACCAAATTGATCTTTGTGCCGGTTCCGATTCAGCAATAGCAAATTCAGCAGTTTTAATCGCTAACGTATCAGAAATTACAGGATCCCTTCAGTTAGCTCCTGATAAAAAAATTTATGTTGCAAAGCATAAACAACAGTGGCTGGGAGTTATTAATAACCCGAATAATTTTGGTATAGGATGCAACTATATTAATAATGGATTTTTTTTGGGTGGCAAAATGAGTAGTTTGGGACTTCCGAATTACGTTTCCAATTATTTTAAAACACCTTCCCCTCCTTTTACAGATTCATCGAATTGTCTTAATGTTAGTTTCACTGCCCCAACCTTAAACGTTTCCAATTGTATAGGTTCTCTCAATAACATTACTTCTGTATTATGGAATTTTGGAGACCCCAATTCCGGAGTAAATGATACTTCATCGATTATTAATCCAACTCATGTTTTTTCCAATGGAGGAATATTTAATGTCACTTTAATTTTAAATTATCCATGCGGTAGCGATACATTTATTCAGTCCGTTCCGGTTTCTACAAATGCTAATCTTAATCTTTTAATAACGTCATCAAGTACCGACTGTGATACTGCTAATGGAATTGCTAATGTCAATATGGGAAGTGGCAGCCCTCCTTATACTTTTTTATGGAGCGATGGTCAAACAACTTCAATGGCTTCAGGTCTTAATGCAGGTACCTATAACGTGATCGTTACAGATGTTAATGGATGTAAACAAGCCGCAACAGCTTCTGTTATTTCAAAGGCTGGAACTGCAAATGCCGGTATAGATGCAACGATTAATTTTGGTTCATCAACACAATTAAATGCCGCAGGTGGAGGAACATATAGTTGGTCCCCATCAGATGGATTAAGTTGTACCGATTGTCAAAGTCCTTTCGCCACTCCTTCACAAACAACAATTTATACGGTAATTGTTACCGATACCAATGGATGCACGGCTACAGATGATGTTAAGGTTAAAATAAATTGCGGGGAACTATTTGTTCCAACAGCTTTTTCTCCGAATGGCGATGGTGAAAATGATGTTTGTTATGTAAGGGGACATTGTATCCTGTCTCTCGATTTTTCAATATTTAATCGTTGGGGTGAAAAGGTATTTGAAACGGCACATCAATCTTATGGATGGGATGGTACATATAGAGGCCAATCGTGTAGCAATGGCGTGTATATTTATTATCTCAATGGAACTTTGGTTGACGGGTCAGCAATTTCGAAGAAGGGAAATATAACACTGGTGAAGTAATATTACGTCAATAATTATTTCGTGATTTAAGCTTCTAAAATTCTGGGAACCGACCCTCTGATTACACCTGCTTTTCACTGCCAATTTTAGCAGGATAAAAACAACTCAAAATCTTATTTGAAAGATGACTCTTTTTAGCCGCGTTCGATAAAAAAATTAATGGGACCTGGAGCGTTGCGGATGGTTCAAGGCCGGTTAATACTTTTGCTAACTATTACCAGGTCGTAACAGCTCACGATGACAGTAAAAATTGGGTGTACAATGCCAGTTTCGCTGAGCAGGGTAAGAAAAAAACAAACATTAGTTATTTTGACGGTAGCCTGCGTGATCGCCAGGATGTAACAAAAATAAATTCGGATAACCAGGCCATTGTTGGTGAAACTATTTACGATTACCAGGGCAGGGGAGCCGTTAGTGTATTACCTACGCCTGCTTTCGATCCCCGTCTTAAATATTATGCGGGATTCAACCTTCCATCAGGAGCTACCGGCACTACTTCATACCGGAACAACGATTTTGATGTAGATCCGGGATCCTGCTCCACGAACGTTAAGTCCATGTTAAATACCAGTGGGGCATCCAAATACTATTCTGTAAATAACCCGGACAAAGTGGCTCAGCAAAGTTTTGTTCCCGATGCGCAGCTCTACCCGTTCTCAATGACTGAATTTGAACCCGATAATACAGGCAGGGTTAGAAGACAAAGCGGTGTTGGTCCCGATCATAAACTCGAATCGGGTCACGAAACAAAGTATTTGTATTCACAGCCATCGCAGGAGCAGCTCGACCGGCTTTTTGGTTCTGACGTTGGATATAAAAGTCATTACAAACGAAACAGTGTTATTGATGCCAATGGCCAGGTGAGTATAAGTTACCTCGATATGCAGGGAAGGGTTATTGCTACATCCTTGGCCGGAGATAATCCTTCTGCCACTGATCAGCTTCCGGACGTACCTGCTGTCGCAAATCTTACAGTAGATATGTTAAACAAGATAAACACTACCGATACTGATACCGATCTTGACGATAATGAATTAAGTGATCAGCGTAGTTCTCTCGTTTTCAGTAGTGATTTTGCTGTTGATGTAAGCGGTTCCGTTTCGTTCAGCTATACTATGACCGCTGCGAGTTTTAATACAGGCAGCCGGGCATGTTTGCCCGCCGATGTTTGCTACGACTGTGTATATGATCTTGAAATAAGTGTTAAGAGCCAATGCGGAGTAGATATGTTTACTCCTGTTGCGCAAACTGTCGGACACATAAATCCTTTCGATGCCACGTGCGATGGCAGCGCCGCTGCTTTTCAGCTTACACCCAATCCGATAACTGTTACTCTTCCGGCCGGCACCTATACAGTATATAAAAAATTAAAAGTGAATGAGGCTGCCTATCAGTTTTATGAGAGCAATTATATTACCCAAAGCACATGTGTAAATACCGAGCAAAGTTTTATTAATACCGCTTTAGCTCAGGTGGATCTGACAGGTTGTAATCTTACCTGTGCTCAGTGCTCTACAAGCCTTGGGTCGGAAGCGACATATATTGCTAAAACAGGAAAGGATCATAATGCTTATTTAAAGGCCATTGAATTGTGTAACAAACCATGTAAATATGTTAGTGCCTGCGAAGCCACCTATAACGCGATGTTAGCTGACGTTAGTCCCGGAGGACAATACGCCCAGTATCTGTATAATGGGACGGTTGATCCTTCTAAGTTTCCTTTATCCGTTTTAAATCCTGCTAACGCTTTTCCTAATAAGTATTCACCCGCGCTTCCTAACTGGAAGACGCCGAAAACCGAAACAGGCGCTTTGTATTATTATGAAGAGGATGGACTTACCCGTTCCTATGTTCCTGTAACTCCCGATCTAAATACTTCAGACCCGAACGATTTTATTCCTGCAATTGATGCGGCTGGAGTTACCCAGGCAACGACAACCGGCAAGGTAGATCCTCAATACCTTACCAATGTAAAAGATTTTATAAATAACTGGAAACCCAGCTGGGCAAAATCACTGGTGGCCTTTCATCCTGAATATTGTTACTTCTCCTGGTGCGACCAGAATAAAAATAAACCTTCCGGTTATACGATCAGCAGTGATAGCTTTGATTCTTTAATGTTAGTTACCACTACTTTTGCTGATGCCCAAACTAAAGGTTTGCTTGATCTCTTTCCTACGAATTGTACCAATCCAAAGGATCCGTATTTCAGCTCGACTATTGGGGCGGCCCAATGTAATGCCATGAGTAATACCTCTACCGGCCTGCTTTATAAATATCCCGATGCCAGCTCTCCATTCTCAATGTGGGAAATAGCCGATATTTCTGTTAACTGCGGTACCACCTATGGAACCACTGCTGAGATACAGGCCTGTCTTGCGTTATTTAATCCCGGTCCTCCGGCTAATAAGTATCAATATATCAGTAACGATCAGGAATGGGAAAAGTTCAGAAGTTTGTACCTGGCAGCTAAACAACAAATGCAGCAAAGTGCAATGGAAAGCAGTGCAATGACAGGCTCATGCTACAATGGATGCATCGGAACACAAAGTTTTGATCCTCAAGGTGCAGGTATGATAACAAGTCCTATCGCATCCTGTCAGTTTTTGAATGCAAGTCAGCCATGTTCAAATGGTACCTACTGGCTCTATTCCGGTAAGATCAAGCGTTTTCAAAATTCTAACGACATCATGGGCAGCCTTAAAGGCAATGGGGCGACCGTTGCCGGCAAGCTTAAAAAGAAGGTCGATTACCAATTATACCTTCAAACAGGTCAATGCCCCAAAGCAAGGGACTTACAGTACTTTCTAAATAGGTTAGCGATTAATAATCAATTAGCCACTGTTGTACCTGTTAAGAATTATGCTGAATTTACATTAGCGCTGTATCAGGATCTTACTGCCAGCTCATCTTATATTGCCTATAATTGGAACCCGGTTAAAAACGGAGCTACACTCAACACAACGTTTACAGGTGGAAGCACTACATGCAGTATTGGGGTTAATCTTACCTTTACCACTACTTATAGCTGGGCGAACTATGTTACAAATTTTAACATTACAGGATTCAAGCAGCTAACATTTACAAGCCTTGGTGGAAGCACATATAATTTCACGGTAGTTGCTGATGTTGACCACGATAACAACCCGGCCACAGCAACAGTTGAGGAAATTTTAACCGGAACAACCTGCTTCGCGATTGGCAATTGCGACAGCGACTTTACAAATACCGATGAGTGTATTCCTTCCCAGTCCGCTATTGATTTGCAAACGTTGTGGAATGCTTTGACTGCAAATACCGCCTTCAATTCAAGCAGTGTTAACCTCGAAACTTCCCCTTATAGTTCGTTTTTCATTACCCCATTAAAAAACTATGTTGGCTCAACTACTACCAATTGGACATGGAATACTTCCGGTAATAACCGTACAATTTCGTCAACCGGTTCGTCCAATTACCTTACTATTGCGTTTTCTTCGCTTCCATCGCCAATTACTTACTTCAGCGATTTTATTCCCGGAGCCACTGCCGGAACGTTTACTGTTACCCCATGGAATGGAACAACAGCTTATACGCCTATAACCGGAACGGTAACATTAACAAACCCCGGATATAGTTTCCCGGTAGGAAACTGTGGGAAAGCAAGCCTTTGTTCCGATTCGAAATACAAAACAGGTAAAGACCTCGCTGTTTTGTTGAACAGTTTAACTTCGGCAACACCTCCTCCCGCCATAATCACCACTACAACACTTACTTATAATCCTAACCTAAGTCCTTTATTGAAATCGTACATAGGCGGAAGCGCTGTAACTGGCTATTCCTGGGGTAGTGTTACATATACTGACGGCACTCTGACGGCTTCTATTCTTAGCGGTTCTAATGATCTTTGCCAGCTTAACCTCACGTTTGCAAATCCTTATGAGGTTGATGCGACACATAAAATGAGTACGATCACGGCATTTACAGACTTGTATGCCGATGAACAAAATCTGACAAACGGTGTATCCTATTCATTTACAATACGGGCATGGTTTGGCAATGAATATAGGATATTGAATGGTACCAGTTGTTTTCCAATGTTTAATTGCCATGAATGTACCTCTCCGGGTGGTAATTCAGGCGGGTACCTGATTTGGGAAGATTTTGCACCATCATGTGCAGATACATATTATGCAACAAATGTTTATTCCGATATCACAAAAAATTGCAGCACCTGGGATCCTTCGGTACCGCCATATTACTATTATAGTATTGGAGCTGATGCAAATTTCGTAAGCGCCACTCCGTTATGGGAAGGGATTGACCCGGCTAATAACTCTACCAATATAATGTTTGGTAACATTAACCCATCGAATAACACTAAAATATATTACAAGACTGTTGCAGTTACAGCCGGTACACCATATGATTTTAGCTTTTGGGTGAAGAATGTTGACCCGGCTTGCAATTCGCAAACGATGATATTTGATGTAATGGTAGGGGGTACGGTGGTTGCCACTTATACAATAACTGCCGGCAACCATGATTGGCAGCAATTCTCAGGCTCATATTTCTCATTAACTTCTCAAAATGTAGAATTTGCTATCAGGTTGAAAGCGGGAAGTTGTCCCGCATTTGCTCTTGATAAAATTTATTTTGCATTGCCAGGTAATGGCGGAAATGCCAATTGTACCCCTGCGTCAAATGTTAACCCAGCGCTTTCGCCCGTAACCACTTACACCAACCCATGCGAGCAGCACCAAATAGATATTGCCACACAAAACGGTAAAAACGCCTATCAAAAATATATATATGATATAAAAGCGGCATTCCGGGCCGACTATGTGAATAAGTGTATTGGTTCAGCCGTGGAAACATTTACGCGCACATATCCTGATAAGGAATACCATTACACACTTTATTATTATGATCAGGCCGGTAATCTGATACGTACTGTGCCGCCAGAAGGCATTTCACTCATAGATCTTGCCGTAAATACGTATGGAAGCGCTACAATAGATGGACTGGAAATAAAGCAAAACCGCGCCACTGATACTAAAACACTATACACTAACCACAGTTTTTTAACCACTTACAAATATAACACACTTAATCAGCTGGTGCAGCAAACAACACCCGATGCCGGCACTTCAAAATTCTGGTACGATGCACTCGGACGTATTGTGGCATCGCAAAACGCCAAGCAGTTTGTTACAACCAGCCCTGGTTATGCGTATAGCTATACCAATTACGATGCCCTGGGCCGTATAATTAAAGTGGGTGAGTTTTATGCAACTACCAATGTGTTAAACCAGGGATCGAACATTGTTAACCCTTTAATAAATGCTTCAAATTATCCCGATAACATTTGTATTGCCGGTGCAACGGGAAAATCGCAAATTACACTTACTACTTATGATGACGACCCTGATTACCCCGGCCAGCTAAACATGCGCGGCAGGGTAGCCTCAATAAAGATCGACGATGACAATGATGCGGTCTACGAATACGAAACCCATTATTCTTACGATACGCACGGTAACGTAAATAAACTTATCCAGAAAAGTCCGGGGCTTGGTGCGATAGTGATTAATTATACCTATGACCTGGTGAGCGGAAACGTAACTCAGGTTATTTATAATAAAGAACAGGCCGATGAGTTCCGTCATAAATATGAATATGATGCCGACAACCGCCTTTCGAATGTGTACACAAGCACAGATGGCGTTATTTGGGACCAGGACGCTAAATACTTTTACTATAAACATGGCCCGCAGGCCCGTGTTGAACTCGGGAATGATAAAGTGCAGGGACTCGATTATGCTTACACCTTGCAGGGATGGATTAAAGGAGTGAACGCCAATACCTTTGACGATGTAACCCGCGATCAGGGTAAAGACGGCAGCAACGGTAATTCCAACCTCAATGGTTTAACCGCCCGCGATGAATATGGCTACAGCCTCGCCTACTTTGCCGGTGACGGCACAAACGGCGACTACAAAGCCATTAATACCTCTGCTAACTTTCTTGCATCAACGGTTTCCAGCGGACTGATCACCAGTAATGTTTCAGCCGATTTATTTAACGGAAACATACGCCACATGATCACCTCGGTAAGGGCATTGTCATCCGCTGTGCCCCAGGCAATGGCATATAAATATGATCAGTTGCAGCGTATCACAAAGGCTACTATGTATAATAATATTACAGCCAATGCATGGGGTGGAGGAGCTGCATCCGCGGATTATGCCGAAACATATTCATATGATGCAAATGGGAATATCAATACGCTTACACGCACGGGCAATGGCGCTGTGGCAATGGATAATTTAACCTATAATTATGTTGCAGGCACAAATAAATTAAACTATGTGGCAGATCCTGTTTCATCTGTCAATTTCGATACTGATATCGATGGGCAGAGTGCCAACAACTACGATTACGATCAAATTGGAAACCTTACTCAGGACGCACAGGAACAAATAACCGCAACTTCTGCAACAGGTATTTTCTGGAATGTTTATGGTAAAATAAAAAAGATCATACATAATGCGGGTAGCACTAAAGTTGATCTTGAGTTTGCTTACGATGGCAGCGGAAACCGTATCGCTAAAATTGAAAAACCACGCCCCGGCGGCATTGCTTCCACACAAGGCGCCTGGAAGTATACCTACTACGTGCGCGACGCAAGTGGTAATATACTGGCCACATATGAAAAAACATATACTGATGTAACCTCTTCGCAATTTACTGTTAATCTAAATCTTAAAGAAAGAGAACTGTATGGCAGCGGACGCTTGGGAACAACCGCAGGCGCATCAATTTATCAACAAACAAATACGTTTTCGGGATATAATGCCGATGGTACCTTTAATAATGTTGTAAATGGTATTCCTGTTTATTTTGGGGGCTATTTGTCTCCAAATAAAACACATAGTGTTGGAAACAAGCAATACGAACTTTCAAACCATTTAGGTAATGTACTCGAAACGGTGTCCGATCGTAAAACCATTACTGCTTCTGTGGGTATAGTTAATAATCTTTTTTTAACTACAACCGAGAGCTGGCAGCAAACAAGCGCTGCGGCAACAGTATCGTGGTCCGCTTTTGCACCCGACGGACGATTGCAAATAAGCACCTCTGCAATAAACGAAGGTGCGGAGTTGTTAAATATAACAACCGTGCCGGGCGAATCGTATACTCTTAGCGCAGACCTAAACATGGGTACGGGAACAACAAGCATTAGCCTTGAGGCATATGATAATAGTTCTGTATTATTAAATTCGGTTACCACAACTACAACAAGCACAAAATCTTTTACCTTTACAGCAACAACAACTTTATCGAAACTTAAAGTGCTTAATAAAACCAATAACGGTACCGCCGTTACATTTTATATTGATAATGTAAACTTAAGCAAGCTGGGTTATTATTCTGCCTGCATTGCAAATGCACAGGATTATTATCCCGGCGGGGCGATCTTACCCGGGCGCTCTTTTGTTGGTGCGATCGATTACCGCTTCGGATTTAATGGGAAAGAGAAAGATGATGAGTTCAAGACCAATGGAAATAGCTATGATTTTGGTGCAAGGATGTATGACCCTCGTTTAGGTAGGTTCTTAAGTGTTGACCCACTTACAAAGAAATATCCTGAATTAACTCCATATCTATTTGCCAATAATAGTCCTATCTTAATGGTGGATGTTGATGGATTGTCAGGTGGTATTTTAGATGAAATTGTTGATTATGCCAAAGCTAAAATTACAAAAGTCGTACAGCAAGCGGTTACTAATTTAGTTCAAGCAACAGTTGATTATGTGATGGAAAGCGCAAAAAAGGTTGAAGTTAAACCCTATGTAAAGGCGGAGGCAAAAGTTACAGGGGGATACAGAGCTGCTTTTGAGATAAAAAAACTTGGAGGAGCTGATATTAATACGGGCTCAATCGAATTGTTTGGAGTAAAATTGGATGTTAATCCTGAAACAGTAAAAAAACCTAAAAATATTGTGGAAGCAAATTATGCTACAAAGAATGGAAAAGTTACACGTACAGGAGGAATAAGTGGTTCCGTTCCATTAGAAGGTGTAGTTGGAGTTGGAGCTGGATTTTCAACTTCGACAACTAAGTCAAGCAATGGTACTAAATCGACAACTAATTCGCTAAGTAGTGGTGCAAGTGCCGGTCCAATTAATATGAGTATAACAGGAGAAAAAACAGTTGATGACGAAGCAACTACAACGTCAGTGACAGGTTCAGTAGGCTCAAATGCTGCCGTTGGAGCTGGTCTTGTTGGAGAGTATAACATAGAAGTCGGAGTTAAAATTTCTCTTAAATCGGATGATTAATGTTTAAAATTAATGCGAATAATAAAGTTGCAAGAATAGCAGTTTTGTTGTTGACATTATTTGGCGTGTTGTTTTTTATAATAATAATTAAGTCGATTAATCCTCCATCTCTAATTTTAATTATACTGTCGCTATTTTTTATACTGCTTATTTCCATTGTTTTAAAATTCTATTTCTTTGACTGGGACATATTAGTTGGAAATAATAAGATGATTGTTGAAAATTTCTTTGATGGTTATTCTTTTGAAAAAGGAGTTACATTTGGTATAAAGCATTTTGGGTTTCTTTCCATTTTTTACTCAGTTTATCAATTGAACATTAATAACAAGAAGTTTTGGTTCATCTATAGAAGGAATTCCTTTCTTATATTTAATCCTAATTCAATCACAAGTGAAATTGTTGAGAAAATTGATAGAAATATTGAAAAACATCTACAGTAAAATACTCCCTCTTTTATTTACACCATTAATCATAATTATTAGTTGGGTAGTGTATCAAATCATCACCTAAAATAACAAAAGTAAAATAAAAAGTTGTTTTTTGAGAAGAAAAGGATAAATTAAAATATAGAATAGTATCAAAATGAGCAACAAAAGGTTGCTCATTTTTTTTGAAACAACAGAAATACCGGCTTTCCGAGGCCGAATTTATACCAGGTGTTTCAAATCGTCACCTGAAAAGGCAGGACGCTGGTCGGCGACGTCCGTCCCGACCAATTTCACACTTTTAAATCATAAATTATGAAATGTCATTACTGTAAATCACTATGCATTAAAAAGGGGAAGACTAAAACGGATCTCCAAAAATACCAATGCCTATACTGTAAAAAATATCAAAGAGAAAACTATCGCAATAAAGCTTGTCAGCCGGGTACGAATGAAAAAATTCGTGTATACGTTAAAGAAGGTTGTGGCATAAGAAGTACAGCAAGATTGATGAGTATCTCAGCGACAACAGTAATAACTAAAATAAAACAAGAAGCACAAAAGGTGATAAAGCCAATAGTAAAAATGCGGAAAGAATATGAAGTAGATGAATTAAAAACGTATGTCAAAAAAAAGAAAAATGAACAATGGGTAATGTATGCGATAAATAAAAAAACAAAACAGGTAGTGGATTTCAGGGTAGGTAAAAGAAACAAAAAAAATCTGAAAGGATTAATTGAGACATTGCTCTTATCAAGAGCTGGAAAAATTTACACAGATAAACTAAATATCTATCCCGGACTTATTCCTGCAGAAATTCATTACCCGGTACCGCACCAGATAAATTATATTGAAAGGAAAAATTTGAATTTGCGCACTCATTTGAAAAGATTGACACGAAAAACAATCTGCTATTCAAAAAGCATAAGAATGCTGACAGCTTGTTTAATGATTTATTTCTGGGGGTAAAAACACTAATCGGCTTGAAAGTGTTTGTGCTTAATTTTCGAATAAAAAAAATTGTTACATTTCTGCGTTAAATTAATAAGTAATCAAATGGGTTTTCACTACAAAGTTTACGATAACACTCGTCCATATTTTATAACAATGACAGTCGTAAACTGGATAGACGTCTTCATCAGAAAAAATCATAAAATAGTAATAGTAGAAGCATTAGAATACTGCCAGAAAAATAAAGGACTTGAAATTTTTGCCTGGTGTTTAATGCCCAGTCATCTACACATGATAGTTCGTGCAAAGGAAGGTTTTCAGTTAGCGGATATCATCCGCGACTTTAAAGCATATACAGCAAGAGTAATTCTCAAGCAAATTATTGAAGAGCCCGAAAGCCGCAGAGACTGGATGCTTAAAAATTTTAAAGAAGCAGATCAGGGACAACTAACAGCTTCAGGGTATAAATTCTGGAAAGACGGTTATCACCCGGTGGAATTATATACTACAAAATTTACGATGCAAAAACTTCAATACATACATAACAATCCTGTGGAAGAAATGTTAGTTACAAAACCCTGGGAGTACATGTTTAGTTCTGCCCGTAATTATGCCGATATGGATTCGATATTAGATGTGATAATTATTTCGTGATTTAAGCTTCTAAAGTTCTGGGAACCGACCTTCTGATTACACCTGCTTTTCACTGCCAATTTTAGCAGGATAAAAACAACTCAAAATCCTATTTGAAAGATGACTCTTTTTAGACCACTGTTATTTCTTCGCAATAGTCTGATAATATGGTTAATACAGTGGTGGCGTAACACTAAAATTTGCCTCATTTTTACTGAAATTAATCCTATATTTACCATGCAAAAAGGCAGCTAAAACAACTGCCTTTTTTAGCCTCTGTCTATGAATTATTTTAAGCCATTAACTACGATAGCTTTCTCTCTTTTTTGTGCCGCGTCACAGTTTGTTTATTCCCAGAAGGTGCAGCAAAACTATTTCACGGTTTATATAAACGACTCTGAAAATAACTGCACCATTAAAGCGGAAGTATGCAATAAAAAATCAAAGATCAGGTATTCCGATACACTTAAGTATTATTGGTACGGCACAAACAAAATTATTATTACCCAGGGAGCCTCGGACGGAAAAATACTTCATGGCAAATATTCAACGTTCTATTATAACAATAATTTAAAGGAACAAGGTTTCTTTAAAAAGGGGATGCAAAATGGTCAATGGAAAAAATGGAACAGTACAGGAATAATACAGGATATAAGCAACTGGCATAAAGGTTATAGGCAGGGAAAGCAAATCCTGTTTGATTCCGCCGGGAATAAAGCAAGTGAACTATCTTACAAAAAAGGAAAGCTGCACGGCCCTTTTGTGATATACATTAAGGGGAAAGTTGCGTCAAAGAAACATTTTCAAAAAGGTGTTGAACTTTTACCGGGCGATGAAAAAATTGCGAACAGGGTAAAACATAAACTTCAATCCTTTTTTGGAAAGATGAACAGCAGCCTGAAGCGCAAGTCCAGCAAAGTATCCACAGGCCCGGATAACACAATTGAAAAGGAAGCCGGCAGCGATAAAAAACAGGATAAGAAGAACGAAGTAAGCAGGCAGAAGAAAGAAAAGAAAGCGGATAAGGCAACTGAATTATCCCCGCAAACAAAACCTGGCACACCCATGCCGCCTGCTAGATCCGAAAAATGATCAGGAACCTGCATAAGAAACGATTAAAGGCCGGAGCCATGCTTTACGCGATCAGCATCGCGATACTGCTTTCATTGCTGAGCAGTTCATTGATCGGGTATTCCTATTTCGGTAATCTTCATTTCAGCTATTACAACGAGGTGAACCAGACACAACTCAATGCCAGGTCGGGATTAAACATTTTACTAAGCGGGAGTGATGAAGTAGCGCTTAACACAGAAAAAGAAATTGACTTGTTTGGCACCGGCACCGATAGCGTAACTCTTAAGCGAGCCGCCTGGGGTATTTTTGAAACAGCGACAGTAACAGCGCATTCCAAGCAAGGTCTAGCAGGCAAACCTGAGTGCCTTGATAGGAGCCGGACTTGACACAACTGAAAAAATATCATTGTACTTGTCCGATCTCGACCGGCCCTTAGCCGTTTGCGGAAAAACTGACATTAAGGGCACAGCCTATATACCCGGATCGGGTATTAAGGGCGCTTATATTGAAGGCAAAAGTTTTTTGGGAAAGAAATATGTTGATGGCATAATAAAAAACAGTTCTAAAACTATTCCGGGGTTTAATGAAAAATTAACAAAATCACTGGCGGAACTTTTGAATAAGAATATTGCCGAAGGCGACAGCATTTTCAATCTCGCGAACAACGAATTGCCCGATTCATTGAAGAACCCGTTCACTGAAAAAACGATATACATCACATCGGTCTCAACCATTGAGATCAAAGATCAGCGTTTCGCCGGAAACATTTGTTTCATTTCCGGCAGTGGAATAAAGATCGGAAGGAATGCGGAGTTGAAAGATGTACTATTAGCGGCTCCCGGAATTGAAATTGAAGAAGATTTTGAAGGTACCCTGCAGGCCTTTGCCAGCGATTCAATTGTAATAAATAAAAATGTAAAGCTAAACTATCCCAGCGCCCTTGGCGTAGTCCGTACAAACACATCAAAAGCAAATGTCTTTATAACTATTAAAGAAGACACGAAAATTTCAGGTTCTGTTTTTGCCTTTCAGGATCCGGAAAGCAGTAATGTCACCAACCAGGTACATATAGCGATCGAAAAGGGAACAATTATAAGAGGAACAGTTTACTCCTCAGTTTCAGCCGATCTGAAAGGAACAATATATGGCAGCTTAACCTGCGCGAAAATTATCCTCAATACGCCCTCATCCGTTTATGAAAATCATTTGCTTGACGCGACTATCGATCCCACAAAACTTTCAAACTATTATGCCGGTATGATCAGCAATTCACAAAAAGGCGGTAAAAAAATTGCGAAATGGCTCTATTAAAAAATATCTCCCTCTCTGGAGTTTATCCCGACAAAGGAGGGAAAGGGGGCGGGGTGAGGCTAAAAGGTTCCACCCTCATTGAATCAATCGTAGCAACGGTCATCATTATGTTTTGTTTTACCGCTGTTACAACCATTTATGTAAATGTGTTCCGTGCCGACGATCACACACGAAGATTTAACGGACGGATGATATTAAAAAATACGGCACTAAAAGTAAAGACCGAAAAGACCTTTCTCGATCAGACATTTAAAGTAGATGAATTAACGGTAGAAAAAACAGTTTCAAAATATGGTGAATCAGCCGGATCGGACCAACAACTGTGGTTATTGAAACTTAAGTTATTCGACCCTGACAAGAAATTATTAAGTGAATACAAGGAATTAATAATTTACTGAATCTTGGCAGGAGCGGTAAAATATGCTTAGATTCAGATATACAGATACGTTGAAATAAAAAAAGAAATATTGGTACAATTGATGCGATTAAAAGGTTTTACAATATTAGAGATTCTGATCTCCATGGTACTGTTCGGCATGATAACGGGCCTTGGCAGCAGCGCGTACTTATTTGTATCGAAACAGTTTCTGGATTATAAAAAAACAGATGATGTTGTAAAAAGCAGTTTGACCCTGGAAGCACTGTTAAATAAGGATTTTACGGAATCGTACTCGGTTAAAAACACAAATGAAGGATTGGTTTGTACTTATACTGGTAAAGACCCCGTTCAGTATAAATTAAGCGATCAATACATAATCAGAACCCAGGCACAGCAGCCGGATACATTCAAAATACCAGCATTAAATATTAAAATGGCATTGAATGATAAGGATATTGTATACAACTCATTGATAAGCGAATTATCATTCGGCACAAAAATTTCCGGGCAAGACATGCAGCTGAATTTTTCAAAATTGTACGGAGCCGATTTGTTAATGGAATTGGAAGGAGATAACGGTGACACATATTAGTGGAATTTATATATCGGACGGCGGGAAGACGTCCACGAAAGGTGTGAACCGGAAGTTTCGCGGCTATGCGGCGTGGGCCATGTGCGACAAGCGAAAGCTTCAGGTTGGCTTTCGTGGTGCCCTTTTCTTTGGTTCGTTTCTTTTGGGCAAGCAAAAGAAATGAACGAGGATGTGCAGAAGAACTTGAATATACAAGTGTTAAAATGAAGTTTGAAATAAGGTAAATGATCGATTTAGCAACATATCAACGACAAGACATAAAAAAAGAAGCGAAAGCCTCTGCAAAGGGTAGTTCTCTTATGGAATTCCTCAATAAAGACATTAAACTCTTTAAAACAGGATTTTCCGACAAAAAGAAAGAACGCTTTTATTCCGAACTGAACATACTTTTTGACGCAGACCTCGATATAAAAACCTCGCTTGAATTGATTGCCGGTCAGCAAAAGAAAGAAGAAGACAGGTTGTTATTTGAAAACATTAAAGACATTGTAGTTGGCGGTAAAAATCTATCCGAAGCCCTTGAAATGACGAAGCAGTTTTCAGCCTATGAATACCAAAGCATAAAGATCGGGGAAGAAAGTGGAAAACTAAGCCTGGTACTGGTAGAACTTGCCGACTATTTTAACAGGAAGATCGCTCAAAAGCGGCAAATGATCAGCGCACTGTCCTATCCCGCGATTGTGTTGGTAGTGGCGCTGGGGGTAGTTGGATTAATGTTAAGCATAGTAGTTCCGGTATTTGCCGATATGTACAAAAACCTGAAAAGTGAACTGCCCATCCTTACACAATATGTAATGAAAGCCTCAAAATTAATGTCGAATTATCTACCATTAATTATCCTGGCGATCATAGGCTCGGTCATTTTCTTTTTTAAAGTGAAGGAAAAAGTTTGGTTCAGAAAGCACAGTTCAGCCGTTTTACTAAAGATCCCCACATTAGGTTCCCTCATTCAAAAAATATACCTGGCCCGTTTTTGTAAATCAATGAACCTGTTGCTTTCGGCCAAAACACCCCTTGTTACAGCTATTGATATGGTCAAGAACATGGTAGGGTTTTACCCCATCGAACATTCTCTGGAAACAATAAAAGATGATATTCTGAAAGGCGGTTCATTGTACCAAAGCCTGTCAGCATTCCCGATCTACGAACGACGCATGCTCTCATTGATCAAAGTAGGAGAAGAAGTGAATCAACTGGATGTGATATTTGGTAAGCTATCTAAACAATACATGGATGATGTGGATTACCAATCCGGACAATTAAAGACAATAATAGAGCCCGTATTGATGATCTTCATCGGGTTATTTGTAGGAGTAATAGTAGTTGCGTTGTATTTGCCCATGTTTAACCTGGTGACAGCGTTTCATTAATTGATAAATGTAATTATGGGTTTAAATATTACACAGAGAACCACGGAGGAGTCACTGAGTTTCACAGAGGGAGGAATTTCTCAGTGCTTCTCTGTGACTCCTCTGTGTAACTCTGTGAAACGTCACTCATTAACAATAACGATTTATAAAATGCAATCATCATGAAAAATAACAGAAAGTTCAAAGACAAAAAACTAAAAGGATTCTCCCTGATGGAAATTCTCATCGCTTTAGCGATCATAGGCATATTAGCCGCGCTGGTCTCCACAAACATGTTTGGATTTATTTCCAAAGCGAAAAGCGTGGAAGCACAGGAACACCTCGACCAGATCTACACACTGGAGAAACAATATTTCTACATGCAATCCAAATATTCAAACAGCCTTCCCGAGGTCGGCTACGAACACGCAAAACTTGTTTCAGAAGGAGGCAAAGGCAACTACAAATTCGAGATCGTTGAAGCCACCAACAATAAATTTTTGGTACGAGCCACAGCTGTGACCGATTTTGACGGTGATGGTATTTTCAATGTCTGGGAAAATGACCAGGATAAAAATCTTAAAGAAGTAACACCGGATTAGTTATTGAATTAATAAGTTATTGAGTCATTGAATTGATGAACCATTTGTTTTACATAACAGAAATTACTTTGCTTTTAATCCTCGCTTACCAGGATTTTAAGGACAGGACGGTCTCGTCAATAGCGCTATTAATTCTGTTCATTTTGTTCTCCATACAATCCATACTGACAAACAGTTTAGTGCAGGCCGGAATATATTTCGGAATCAACCTTTTTATTCCCTTCATCCAGCTTGCAGGACTTACCCTATACGCCGCCATTAAAAACAAACGATTTGTAAATATTATTGACACCCAGATCGGATTGGGAGATATTTTGTTTTTTGTTTTGCTGTGTACGGTTTTTTCACCGGCTAATTTCTTCCCATTTTATATTGGCAGTCTTCTGGTAGCCGCAATTTTGTTTTTTATTCTTAAAAAACTTAAGCTGTCTGATACCAATGAAGTTCCATTGGCGGGTGTTATGTCTGTTATGTTAATTATTGTGATAACCGTTAAGAGCATAACTCCTGCAATTGACCTATATAATGATTACTGGGTATTGAAGATATTTAATACGAAAACTCTTTCTCATTTTTTCTCCTTCTCCTTTGGAGAAGGTGTCCGAAGGACGGATGAAGCCATTTTAACCCTAATTATAACTTGACAGAAACCGACCACATATCACTCACCATCGAGCTCAAGCAGGTACTCACAACCGGGCAGGCATGGCATTACAACATCATTCCTAAATCGGTTGAGGGAAACACAATAGTGTTTTACGCCGATGAAGAATTATATTCCGCTTCCTCAAAAGACGAGCTGGAAATATTGCTGGAAAAAAACATACAGATCGAAAAGATTCCTTCTTCCCTTGTACAAAAGGCATTGGGTAAATACTACCTGAAAAACACAGCCGGAAATGGAATAGAGAAAAGCCGTAAAATCGCGGTAGGGCAATCAGAAGATTTTTTACAAAGTCTTATTAAAGAAGCCAAACAGCTTCACAGCAGTGATATTCATATTGAAGTGTATGAGCAAAAATGCAGGGTGCGTATGCGTATTGATGGTATGTTGATTGAGCGCTATACCATTGATAAATCCGAATACCCATCACTTATAAATAAAGTAAAGATCAAAGCGAACCTTGATATAGCCGAAAAGCGTTTACCCCAGGACGGCCGTATTTTCTTTAGCAGCGAAGATGGAAAGTTTGATATTCGTGTATCCATCCTGCCAACCCTTCACGGGGAGAAAATAGTTTTACGTTTATTAAACAACGATGCCGCGAACATCGACATCAATCAGCTCGGTTTTTCGGATATAGAATTGAGCTATTTCCTGGAAGGCGTAAAAAAGCCGCATGGAATACTACTGATCAGCGGACCAACCGGGTCCGGAAAAACGACCACCCTTTATGCCACATTAAAGCTTCTGAACAAAGAAAAAACCAATATATTAACCGTAGAAGATCCGATAGAATATACCCTCGAAGGAGTTAACCAGGTACAGCTGAAAGAAGAAATCGGACTCACCTTTGCAAGTGCACTTCGTACTTTCCTGCGCCAGGACCCCGATATAATAATGCTGGGAGAAATACGTGACGGCGAAACAGCGCAAATGGCCATCCGTGCAGCCTTAACCGGGCATCTGGTGCTTTCTACAATTCATACCAACTCAGCGTGGGGTACCATTTCACGGCTTTCGGATATGGGTGTGCCTCCTTTTCTTATTGCAAGTACATTGAACACAACAGCTGCTCAGCGTCTTGTGCGTTTATTGTGTCCGCATTGTAAAAAGCAGGAAGCCTTTGATGAAGCATGGTATCCACGAGTATATAAAGCCCCGGAAAAAGTAACAGAACACTTCACGGCACAGGGTTGTGAAAACTGTCATCATACAGGATACAAAGGCCGTAAGGCCATATATGAAGTTATCCCGGTTGACTTTGAACTGGCCGAACATATAAAGAAGAACAGTACAAACATAACAGAATACCTGCAGCAAAAAGGCATTAAAACATTAAGCGAAAACGCGTTTAACCTGTTTAAAAATGGCGATACCTCAATAGATGAAGTATATCCTATACTTTCAAATACGAATTAAAACGAATATATATGAATTGGAAAATGAGTAGAATAATTGCTTTGCTGGTCATGCTGCTGGCGGTGAGTTATACATTTGGCCAGGATCGCTTCCAGGTTATTGAAGCAAAGTTGAAAGAACTTTCCAAAACTTCTTTAGGCCTGACTAATAAAGTCGAATACTCAATCGATAACATCACACTGCAAAACCTGATCGGCGGACTGGCGGAAAGCAACAGCCTTAACATTAGCGTTGATAATAGCCTCAATACAGTAGTAAGCAATAACTTTTCAGGAGTAACCGTAGCGGATGTATTATTGTTTTTATGCAAAAAATACGACCTGGACATCAACTTCATAGGCTCAATCATGTCGATTGTAAAATACGTTCCCCCGGTGGTTGAACAACCAAAAACTCTTCAAAAACAGATCAAAGTGGCATACAACAAAGAGAAAAATTTGTTAAGTGTCGACCTAGTAAATGATAGTCTTTCCGCGTTTGCAAAAGTAGTTACAAAAGCATCCGGAAAAAACATATTGATTTCCCCCGATATGGCTTCAAAGCTTGTAAACGGCTACATACAGGATATGCCTTTGATTAATGCGTTTGAAAAACTGGCCTTCGCGAATAATTTCAAAATAACCGAAACACCCGACAGCACATTCATGATTGAAAAGGCAGATGCCGTTTCCCAGAACCAGCCGGGAGGAAATACAAAGAATAAAAAAGCAGATAACAAAAATTCACCAAAAGAATTAGCCGGACTTGATTTTAAAATTACAGATGACCTTATAACCGCATCGGCCAATAATTTACCGATAGCAGATGTAATTGCCGTAGCAGCTGGAGAATTTAAATACAATTATTTCTTCTTCTCAGAAATGAAAGGCAATGTTACCATGAATGTAAAAAATATGACCTATGAAGATTTTTTGAGATATGTATTGAACGGTACAACCTTCACCTTCAAGAATGAGAACGGCATCTATCTTTTCGGAGACCGTTCAATGGAAGGCCTTCGGGCCACAAAGGCCATTTCGCTCAAATACAGAACCGTGGAAAAAGTGGTCGATTTTATTCCCCCGGATTTGAAAAAGGACGTAGATATAAAAACCTTTCCCGACTTAAACAGCATTATACTGAGCGGTTCCCAACCCCGCATAAATGAAATAGAAGCATTCATTCGCGATATAGACAAAGTAGTGCCGGTAATAAACATTGAATTGATCATTGCTGAGGTGAATAAAACACATTCAGTCGCGACCGGAATTGAGGCGGGTCTTGGCACTAAACCCGCCACAACAGGCGGGACTGTTTTTCCGGCACCGAACATGACGATCAGTGCTCAAAGTATAAATGATTTGCTCTCCGGGCTAAGTGGCTTTGGGGGGATCAACCTGGGAAATGTAACCCCGAATTTTTACCTGAATTTGAAAGCGATGGAATCAAACGGACTGTTAAAAATGCACTCCACACCCAAGCTGGCCACATTGAATGGACATAAAGCCACATTATCCTCAGGCGAAACACAATACTACCTGGAAACAACAAATAATATTGTAGGTACACTAAGTCCGACCCAGCAAATATCCCAGCAATACAAATCAACCAATGCCAGCCTTACACTCACCATCGAACCAATGGTATCAGGAGACGAACAGATCACACTCGATATAGCCGTAAAGCAATCCACCTTCACAGCCCGTGTTTCCCAGAACGCCCCTCCCGGAACTATTTCAAGAGATTTTCAATCACTTATACGGGTTAAAAATGGCGATACCGTAGTATTGGGCGGCCTCGATCAGAATAGTGTCAACGATTCAGGATCAGGAGTTCCTTTATTGTCGCGTATCCCGATCATCAAATGGCTGTTCAGCAGCCGTACACGTGCAAAGACCAATAATAAACTTACCGTTTTCATAAAAGCGACAGTCATTCACTAATGGCAAATAATTTCAACATAAATAACATCATTAAACCCTCACAGGTAGCCGGACTTGATATTTACATCCATCCCGATGGACACTATACGTTCAATACAGTTGTTCTGAAACAAAATAAAAACGCGATCGCGTTAATAAAGCAAGAGCCAAACATAAAAAGCATTGAGGAGTTGAAAAATATCGTCAATGCTAAAACCCCGCTGTCGATTGTGATCAATGGCAAGGGCATTTTACAAAAGAAAATTGAAGTCACTGAAAATGACACACCCGCAGCATTGCTTAGTAAAGTTTTACCCAATGCCAAAGCGGAAGAGTTTTTGTTATCCAGGTACACCATTGATGAAAACCAGGCCATTGTATCAGTGATAAGGAAAAATGTCCTTGATCCCATCATTGAGCAATTGCAAAAAGCCGGATTAGATGTCATCAATCTTTCATTGGGACCATTTGTAGCAGCACAGTTGCTGCCAGTTATCAATAATAAAAATAACTCCATTGCTCTTGAATACTTTAACCTTCAAACCGAAGAAAATAGAGTTATCGGCTATGAAGCAACAGAAAGAAGTACCGAAACTAAAGTCAAGGTGGGGAGTGACACAATCAGCAATCACCTTTTAATAGCCTTTGCCGCTTCATTCAGGGAGTTTCTCGGGGCAAGCGAATCCGACATCCCGGAAGTTAATGTCCTGCGTAACACATACAAAAGCAAGCGAATATTTAAACTGGCAGGCACCAGCCTTTTTATTTTTTTTATCAGTGTGTTATCGATCAATTCTTTTATCCTTGATCACTACAGTAAGCAGGCTAAAAACCTGAATTCACAGGTAAATATAAGCAGAGGCATGCTGCAGAACCTTGAAAAACTTAAAACAGAATTGAGCGAAAAGTCGGCATTCATGAACAAAATGGGACTTTTACAACCCGGCCGCAGCTCATTTTTCGCCGACCGTATTGCCGGAATCATACCAGCCTCCATTCAATTAAAGGAAATGAACATAAACCCCCTGGTTAAAAATCCCAACGATGACAAAGACATCGCGTTTAATGTGAATTCAATTGAGATGAAGGGCGATTGCAAAAAAAACACCGAGTTGAATGAATGGATAAAACAGCTTAAGCGCTTTGATTGGGTCAGCGATGTTACATTGACAAATTTTACCCAGGATAAAGAGAAAAATGCGGGAATTTTTAATATGGAGCTGAAGATTAAATAATAGAGTTTATATCGAATAAACTTTTTTGTGGGTTTTAGTGTTTTTGTGCTTTAGTGGCAATTGGATTTTGGCCACCAAAGCCTGTCTGCCGACAGGCAGGCACAAAAGCTCTAAATTTTTCCCCATATATTTTTTTTGAAATTGTATATAATAATCTAATTCGGTATAATCTCTAAATATGTTCAAAGATCTGACATACGAAAAAAAGAACCGCTGGCTAATAGTCATCGCCATATTGCTGGCCATGATCATATATTCTCTTTTTATAAAGAAAACAATTGCTACAATAAGTGAGTGTAATGAACTCAATAAGAAAATGGCAATGGCCGCAAATGCCCCGGTGCAAATAGAAAAGATACAAGGCGAGTTATTCATATTGAACAGCGTGATCGGTTCAGATCAAAGAGCGGAAGCCCCTGCAAGAGAAGAGCTGTTAAGCCTTCTGACCGAATATTGCCAAAGTTCAGGCATTGTATTGCGGGAATTCCCTCAGACTGTTATAAAGCAGGACAAAGACCTGCTTGTTGAAACAAATACATTTACAATTGAAGGGCCATATACCAGGCTGCTTAAACTGGTTTACGAACTCGAGCAAAAGAAAAAGATCGGTAAGGTAAGTTCCGTTACCTACCAGGCAAAAAAAGACAATACAACAAAGCGACTCGTATTAACCGCGACAATTTATTTACAAAACATAAAAAAACAAGTATTATGATGCGTCCCCAAAAAATATTCCTGGTCAATCTTACCGCCATTTGTTTGTTAATGCTGGTATTGATTTGCGGATCCTGTAAAGATATAGTGGAACCTGATCTGGGTAAGAAATCAGTTAATTTATTGAGTCCTGCAAACGGGTATAATTCACAATCAGCCAATATTACTTTTTGGTGGGAAGAAGTAAAATACGCCACGCAGTATCATTTGCAGGTTGTAAAGCCAGATTTTAACAATATCCAGGCGTTGATGCTTGATACAAATGTTACTTCCAATAAATTTGCTTACACTTTTGGTTCCGGAGCTTACCAGTGGCGAATAAGGGCAGAAAATGGTTCTTCTCAGACTGCTTATGTAACGCGGGGTTTTTCAGTCGACAGCACACTTAACTTAAGTGGCCAGGCCATCGTGCTCGTATCTCCGTCCGACAATTTTATAAGTAATACATACAAACAACAGTTTAAATGGTACCCGCTTTCCAATGCCGATGATTATCGCTTTGAAATGTTATCAGGCACCGGCACTATTTATATAAACGCCACCTACACAAAGGATACGCTCACCTATACATTCTCAGGTGACGGCACATACACCTGGCGAGTGAAAGGACAAAATGTACAATCATCAACACCTTTTACTTCTCGTACCATTACAATTGACGCATCAGCGCCAAATACACCAACTTTACTGCTGCCCAATGATCAGGATTCAACAACCTTTTCAGTTGGTACAAAGAGCAAAGCCGCCATTAATTTATCCTGGGACAGGGGCACGGTAAGCGGTTCGGCAATAACAGATAGTGTATTGGTATACCAGGTTCCCGCCACATCAAATTTTCTTTATAAATCAACAACATCCACAATATATTCCGATTCCCTGCCACTCGGTACATACTACTGGAAAATCAGGTCGTATGATGCGGCAGGAAACAAGAGCGCATATAGTGTCGTCCGATCATTTAAAGTGAAGTAAATAACTTTGTGAAAAATAAAAAAATGACATACTTAATGGTGCCCGTGGTTATTGCCATCTGGGCCTATGTCTTTTATAGCATATTTGGAAATAAAGATAAACCGGATAAGGATTTACTTCATCCGGCTAATGCTGCAAGGTTAAATAATACAACAGGGCAGCCTGTTGATACATTTTCGATAAAGGCAGATTACCGCGATCCCTTTTTGGATAAGTTAATGGGAGGTGAACAACCTAAAAGCGCTTCTGCGATAAAAACACCTCCTGTTAAAGTTCAACCGCTTACCACCTGGCCCCAGGTAGCTTATTTCGGGATTATCAAAAATCAAACTGGAAACAAACAACTTGCTTTACTCCAGATCAACGGGAAACAAAGCCGCATGCAACTGAACCAAATGGCAGGAGATATTACTTTAATGAAGATCACAAAGGACTCGGTACAGGTTAAGTTTGGTAAGGAGATGAAGTATGTGAGGCGGTAGGAACGAAAGTAAGCCGGGATGTATTGAATAAAAATGTCTTCCAGGTAATTGCCGGAAGACATTTTTATTTTTTTAAAAGCAGGTAGACTTAGAATGGGCTTTATACCACCTTCCCACCAAGTCTGACAAAATTAAACACGGTTGACGGCTAGTTGGTATTATGCCCCGCGTATTTAGCATTCTTGTTAGCGGCCTGTATTACTCCTTAATAACTTTAAGTGTTTTGTATTCACCATTGGCAGTCATCCGGATAAAATAAATACCTGAAGCTTTTATTTGATCGTTGCCAACCTGGTACATATACGAACCTGCGGGTTTCATCATGTTCTCAATGGTTGATATTTTCTGACCAAGACAGTTGTATAGTTCCATTACAACATTCGCTTTTTCAGTCAGCTGAAGTGAAATTTGTGTATTTGTTGAATATGGATTCGGATAAACACTCATTGTTGCCGCAGAACTGTTAAGTTCTTTAACAGCAAGTGGTAAACAGCTCGGGTGACTTGGGTTTATAGAGTCAGGGTTGATGGTGAAATCAAGGCATGTGATTGTTGTTGTTCCTGCAGGTATTGTAAAGGAATAGGTTCCGGCCATTTCCAATCCCGGAACATCAACAACTACGTCATAGTTGCCCGGGTTAAGATTACCTACACCAAAAACACCATTTTGATCGGTTGTCACTTCCAGTGAAGCACCGCCGTTGGGTTTCTTTTTTATGATAATATCAATACCCTTTACATCATTGGTAGCCATTACAGAGAAGTCGTTCTTGCCACTGCCGCCTGATTTTTTTTGCGGCAAATTCACAAACGGGAAAGTAGTGGTTATTGATCCGCTTATTGTCACCGGGTTGTTTTGTGGAGCATGGTACTTGATCGTTATGTCTTTTCCTGTAACATTACATTTGCAGCCAATCGTATTTATTGTATCGGCATCAAGCCAGGTAGCCGCAGAATTAGCTGCTGTATCGCCAAAATAAGTTGTCAGTGAATTCGGGTATTGCAATGAGTCTGGTCTAACCGCCACACGGTAGTAGCCGTAAGGTATCGAATCAAATTTATATTTCCCGCTCGCGTCGGTTTTTGTTTTTGCCAAAGCGTCATTTTTGGTGAAGTTCGAGAATTCACGGTATAACCATACCTCGTTGCCTGCACCTAACGTAGCTGTGCCGGATGAATCGTATGCAGTACCTGAAATTGATCCGAATTCAACCGGTAAAGTATACCAGGCCATATTCGATTTATTATCGTTATCGCTATCCTGTATAAACATCAGGACCGTTGAAGCAAAACTGTTGTTGCGTAAAAAGCTATAACGTGTTAAAGTGCTTGTAAAACTGAAAAGTTTTACGTTCGATGCGTTATAAACAGTGTCATATTCAGTAACAATTTCTTTGGTGAGCAGCACGCCGGTGAATGTGCCGGCAGGAGTTTTAAGCGTGCCAAAGCCTTCGCTGCTCATGGTTTTCATGCGGACAATAACATGTGTCACGGTTCCGAAAACTGAAACGTCCATCGTACTTTGGGCTCTCATAGTATCTATTACAGAAGTTTGCGGATAGGTCATCTCGAACGGTACAACAAGTTCGGGCTTGGTGAATTCATATGGTTTGTTGGTTAATTTCTTAAAGCCATATACGCTGGTTTTTTCATCGTGGGCACCTATAGTATAAAACCCGTCGTAATTAAGTTTATAAAAAAGGACAAGAGAATCGGCGGTAGCGGCTTTTTGAACGGCTCTTACAAATACACTGTTAGTTGCATCTTTACCGCTATTGGGGATCTTTGCCGTAGCAACAAGACCCGGGCTTTTGGTTACCAGTGTGAATGTATCACTCGATTGGAAATTGGTTGAGTAGTCCCAGGTTTTCGCGGTACTTCCTCCCACAGGCATAGGTAGTATATTAGTTGTTGTATCCCATACTTCTTTAACCTGTGTGCCATTAACAGGTAAAAAGGTACCATAAATAGTTGGAGCCTGAGCAAAAGAAGTGGCAGTTGTTATGGAAGCTAAAACGAATGTGTAAAATTTTTTCATCTTTAGTTTGAATTTATTTGAAACAAATGTAAGATTTTAACCACTTCAAGTCAAATTGAATTTTAAGTAGTTTTTAAGTTCAAAAAAGCGGCTTTAAAAGGCTAAATTTGATACAAATGAGCGTATCGAACAGAAATAGATTAAATAAAGTATTCTTCGTTAGCATCTTATTTTTTTTAATTGCCTGTCGATCAAGCGGGCCCGTCAATAAAACACGTGAACAGCGGGTAAAGCCAAGCGATGCCATAAACAGGGAAAATAAGCGGGTTATAAAAAAAGGTATTAAAGCGGATAAACGTGAGATGCGAAAACGCAGGAGAGCCATGCGTAAGACGGGGCATTATTCTTAAATAGTACTTCCTTTAAACGTTCAATAAAAATTTCATGGTGTCCAGTCCATCCGCATAATCCCATAGTTCAGGTGTTTGTGCCTCACCAAAACCGACAGTGTTTTTAATGCATTTCATTTTCGAAACAATACATTGTATGTGTGGAGCATCCATGCGAAGCCGTTCGATCAGGTCAGGCTCACTTTTATAATATTCATAATACAACACTGCCACCGGTGAGGCAAGCCCAATGTCTTCTTTAAGCAGCAGAAACCCGTTTTCAAGGAGTTTTATTCCGCTCATCAGGTAAACGGTTTTATTGTACTCGTAATTATTGCAGTATTTATTGTTTTGTAATACCGAACGAAAATCAAAAACGGCTCTGAAAATATTGTCGAAATCATATCCGGTCGGGACAAATAGTTTTGAAACGTTTCTGCAGCCGAGGCCGAAATACTGAAAGATATCATTGCCAAGTAAGCGCATTTCATCCGCTGTTTCAGAGCCATTCAATACAGCAATGGAGTTACGGTTTTTGCGGATTATATGCGGAAGCTTACTGAAATAATATTCGAAATACCGCGACGAATTATTGCTTCCGGTGGCTATCACAGCATCTATATTTTTTAATTGTCCTTCAGTAAAAGTGATGCGATCTTTAAATTCGGGATCGATCGAAATAAGTATTTCCGCCGCACATTTTGGCAATTGCTGATCATTCGATGAGGCTTTAATGATCAGCTTATGACCACTCATCAGCACACAAAGCATATCATGGAAGCCAACCAGCGGTATATTGCCGGCCATGATAATGCCTATGTTTTTTTGGGTTACATCTTTTATTTCGTAACTATTCAGCCATTTTTCAAGATTTTCTCTCGTGAGCATTTTGCCCAGAGCCTCAAATGCGTTTAAAACATTTTCTTTTGTAAACCAGCCATTGTAAATATGAACAGAATGGGCTAATTCTGCCAGTTTTTGGGCATGAGGCGTATCCGGAATTGTTTCATCTGCCTGTGCCGCCAGTTTAAATACACTACCGAGTTGTTCAAAGGCATTTATTTTTTGCTGAATTATCATCAGATTAACAAAATAAGTTTACGTTTTTATTATTAGTGAAATAAAAATACCAGAATCTCCGTCTTTCACGTTTCATTTAACATCTTCCTCGGCTTTCTTATAAAAAACAGGTGTAGTGCACAATTACGCAGTCGCGGTTTTGCATAGTAAAAACCGCCTGAATATGAATTTGGGTATAGGTATTTGCCATAATGATTTATATTTCGTCCCTGACGGGACTTTGATTAATGGGTGTGGTCTTCTACCGATATTTCCCGCCTCCGGCAGAGGTGTTCCTACGGAACAAAACAAATTACAGACAAAGCTAAAATTCTTTCCAGCACATCAGAATTATTTTATCCCATCTTCCATCCCTCATTTTCCATTTCCCATAACATTCGTATCTTTGCAGTTCAAAGTTAAGAGATATGGCTATTAAAATAACAGATGAATGCATTAATTGCGGAGCCTGTGAACCAGAGTGCCCCAACAATGCGATATATGAAGGTGCTGCCGAGTGGCGCTTTGCGGATGGAACTTCTTTAAAAGGAGAATTTACGGGGAAGAATAGCAAGCAAACTGTGGACGCAGATGCAGCTCAGTCGCCTAAGTCAATGGATCTCTATTATATTGTTGCGGATAAATGCACAGAGTGTACAGGTTTCCATGATGAGCCGCAATGTGCAGCTGTTTGTCCTGTTGATTGCTGTGTTAGCGATGAAGATAATGTTGAAACAAAAGAGGAGCTGCTGGCTAAAAAGGAATCTCTCCATCTGTAAGCATAAATATTTAATATTTTAATGCCATTCACCTCAGGTGGATGGCATTTTGTGTGTAATATAGTGAATGATAATAACGTTATAACCTGAGCATGAGTATTCGTATAAAATACATTGTGACCGGTCTTGTTGTTGCTTTAGTGCAATGCGTAATGGCCCAGCAGGGCTTTAAAGCGTATGAGGATACGCTATTGCAATTGGAAAAGAATCTATACTCCGTTAAAACAGATAAAGCAAAACAGGAGATCAATACTAAATTTAAAACCGTATTTGAGCGTGCGTTAAATATCTGTACCTCTTTCGAATACCCCTTCGATTCCCTAAAAGAAATTGGCCGGATCTATTCGCCCGATAAGAGCTTTAGGATCATTAACTGGGATATTCCGAAAGAAGATGGAACGTATAACCACTGCGGGTTTATACAAACCTATGATGCCAGGCGCAAGACCTGTCGTTTATACGCGTTAATTGATAAGTCGGACGATATAAAAAATCCGGATAATACTGTTGGTGATGCCAATAAATGGATTGGAATGTTGTATTACAAAATAATTCCTGTTAAAGTTAAACGGAAAAAGTATTATACTCTCTTGGCCAAGGATGGGAATGATAAACTTACCGGCAAAAAGATCATTGACGTACTTTATTTTGTTTCTGACGGCAGCCCTCGTTTTGGCGTTGATCTTTTTAAACTGGAGAAGAGATCTCCCAAAAGGGTCATTTTCGAATATTCTGCACAAACTGCCATGTCATTAAAATATTTTGAGGAAACCAAACGGATCGTTTTCGATCATTTATCGCCATCTCAGCCCGGGTTTGAGGGACAGCACCAGTATTATGGGCCCGATTTCAGTTTTGACGCGCTTGAATTTAAAAAGGGCAAATGGGTTTATGTGGCCGACGTAGATGCACGGAATGGTAAATCCACTAAGGATAATAAGTATAATGACCCTAAGGATAAAAGCAGGGAATATGATAACGAAAAACTTTATGAACCGAAAAAATAGTTGTAAATTGCTTGGTAAGTATTCGGTGTATGAAACAATACCTGCTTTTAACTTCAATTATTTATTCTTCGCTTTTTGTTTTTGGTCAGATTCCCACGGGTGGAGGCGAAGTTTTAACAAAATCTGCCGATTGCATATCTGATAAGGAAAGAGATTCGATTTTTGAAATAGCAAACCAAAATGCTATTCGGTTATCATTAAATTCCCTTCCGGTCAACTCGAAAACATCAATTGTAGCATTTGATTGGCCCTTGGAGAAGGATATAAGCCTTACCGATCCAGGTTATTACGCTATCTCCAACTATGTTGATCAGAATACGGCTTCCTCCCAGGTGAAGGATTATAACTGCGGCGCTATTACGTATGATGGTCATAAAGGAACCGATATTGTATTATGGCCCTTTAATTATGATAAGATGAACAGTAACCTTGTAAAGGTTATTGCCGCTCAGGCAGGAACTATTACGTATTGGCACGATGGGGAGTTTGACATGAATTGCACATCCAATTCAAATCCCGCCAATGCTATTATTGTACAACATGTGGATGGTTCTGTGGCATTATACTGGCATATGAAAAAAAACTCATTGACTGCAAAGGGTGTCGGATCCACTGTTTCTAAAGGGGAGTTTCTGGGGATTGTGGGAAGTTCGGGCAAATCTTCAGATCCTCATTTGCATTTTGAGGTTTACACCACGGCGTCAAAAACAAATCTCATTGACCCTTTTTCAGGTACTTGTAATTTACTCAACGGCACTACATCCTGGTGGGCGGGCCAATTACCCTATTATGATGCCAAGCTGGATAAGATAATGACCGGAAGCGCTGTTCCTGTTGTTAAATGGGGATGTCCGGCAAATGGTTCTGTTTCATATGAAAAGAAAACATTTTCACCGGGAGAGATCGTTTACTTTTCCGCTTTTTATCATCTTGAAAGATTGGCCGATAATACGGCTTTTAAAGTATACAGGCCGGATGGGTCGGTTTGGAAAACATGGTCACGCACATCAGCCTCCGATTATGATTATCCAACCTTCTGGTGTTGGAATTATACTTTACCCGCCAATGCCCCAATGGGAAAATGGAAATTTGAAGCGATGTATAAGACCCAGACTGTAACAACTGATTTCTATGTAGGAATAACAGCTGTAACAAATGAAACTATTCCGGGGGCGGAATTTTATATTTACACTGATCCGGCAGGAAGGGAATTAACAATAGTTGCGGGTAATGGTCAGAAAAACGAAAGTGAAATCTGTATAATTGATCTTTTGGGCAGGCGGATTTTTTCGGATAAGATTGTTGTTCCGGATTCAACCATAAAGGTCATCAATCTTCCTTCCGATATGGCTGCCGGTATATACACAATTGTTATTAGCGGCAGAGAGGAAGGCAGTATTATTAAAAAATTTATGAAACGGCAAGAGTGAATAATTAAGCAAATTCCTGCCAATAATTTTCTGCAATTTCATTGTTCAAGTCAAATCTTTTTTACCTTTAAGGCATGGAAACACTTATATCAACAATCAAAAACCAGCAGAAGACAATGACGAAGGTTCATAATTTCAGTGCAGGTCCCGGTATATTACCGCAGGAGGTTTTACAACAAGCCGCAGAAGCTTGTATTAATTTTGATAATCTTAATCTTTCTCTGTTAGAGATTTCTCACCGCAGCAAAAATTACGAGGCTGTAATGGAAGAGTCGATGGCGCTTGTTAAAGAATTATTATACCTGGATGATAGTTATAAAGTAATGTTTTTAGGCGGCGGAGCCAGCCTCCAGTTCGCGATGGTTCCGTATAATTTATTGCGCGATGGCGGAACAGCCGGGTATGTAAACACCGGTGTTTGGGCCACCAAAGCGATCAAGGAATCGAAATTAATTGGTAATACGCAGGTTATCGCTTCTTCAGAAGACAAGAAGTTTTCATACGTTCCAAAGGGTTACGGTATCCCTACAACACTGGATTATTTGCACGTAACATCCAACAATACCATTTATGGAACGCAGATCAAGAAGTTTCCAACGGCTGCCAGTCTCGTTTGTGACATGTCAAGCGATATTTTCAGTCGTAAAGTAGACGGAAAGAAATTCTCACTGATCTATGCGGGTGCGCAGAAAAATATGGGCCCTGCAGGTGCTACCATGGTTGCTGTAAGGGAATCTGTTTTAGGAAAGGTAAATCGTCCGATGCTTTCAATGTTGGATTACCGTATTCATATTAAAAACGGTTCAATGTATAATACCCCTCCTGTTTTTCCTATTTATGTTACTATGTTGACACTTCGTTGGTTGAAAAAGAACGGAGGAGTGGAGTGGATCGAAAAAATAAACCAGCAAAAGGCGGATACGCTTTACACGGAGATCGATCGCAACTCGCTGTTTACAGGAACTACTGCAAAAGAAGACCGTTCGAACATGAACGTTACATTCGTGATGTCTAAACCCGAACTGGAACCCGAGTTTGATAAGCTGGCAAAATCGGCTAATCTCAGTGGTCTCCGCGGCCACCGCGATGTCGGAGGATACCGCGCATCCTTATACAATGCGCTTCCACTTGAAAGTGTGCAGGTATTGGTTGATGTGATGAAGGACTTTGAAAAGAAGTTCGCATAGCGGCCCTCGTATCCCTCGCTCATTATTGCTATCGTGAACGGGATAAATTTCAGCATAGTGTATTTAAAGGTTGGAAGTCCGGAGTCGGAAGCTTGAAGTCTTCCGGCTTCGGACTTCCGGCTTACAATCTTTTCAAAATGCAGTAACTTACCCCGTTTTATATGTAAAAATTACTTTTGAAGGGGTACAATCATGTTTAATACCAAGCCGCCAACAAGAATGCCAAATACGCAGGGCATAATACCAACTAAGTCATCAAGTCCACTGTTTTTTTTGTCAGACTTGATGACAAGTTGGTATAAAAGCAAACAAGCAATTCTTTTTTGTTGTCTTTCTTTCCCGCTATTTGCCGGTGCTCAGCAAAACGATACGTCTTCCTTTTTTGCACCCGCTCCGCAGTTTAATAAAATCAGGTTTAATACTGTGATAGCTGTTGAAGCCGGACTTTACGCCGGAACCCTGGCTGCATTAGGTACTTTGTGGTATTCAAATTACCCGCGCTCATCGTTTCATTTTTTTAATGACAATGATGAATGGCTTGCAATGGATAAAGCCGGACATGTTGTAACCGCATATTATATTGGCAGGACAGGACTTAATTTAATGAAGTGGAGTGGGGTAGAGCGCAAGAAAGCTATCTGGTATGGCGGCGGGGTAGGTTCTCTGTATCAAAGTACGCTCGAGATTCTGGATGGATTCTCTTCGCAATGGGGATTTTCTGTTGGCGATCTTGCGGCCAATACATTAGGAAGCGCTTTGCTGATCGGCCAGGAGTTAGCCTGGGATGAGCAGCGTTTTTCTTTTAAATATTCATTTCATCAAACGGAGTATCCACAATATCGCCCCAATATGTTAGGCAATAATTTCATGGAACAATCATTGAAAGATTATAATGGACAAACGTATTGGCTCTCGGCAAATGTCAGTTCATTTTTGCATAAGGAAAATAAATTTCCCAAATGGCTGAATATCGCTGTTGGTTATAGCGCCGAAGGTATGACAGGAGCTATGTTCAATCCTCCGTTCGATTCCGGGGGAAATTTGTTGCCCGTATTTGAACGCTATCGGAAAATATATTTATCCTTAGATGTTGATCTGACCCGTATCAAAACAAGGTCACATTTTTTGAAAACAGTGTTTAATGTTATTGGTTTTATTAAAATACCGGCACCTGCTTTGGAGTTCAGTGAGAAGGGGATGAAGGGTTGGGGAATTTATTTTTAATACTGCATCCCAGAAAACAGCTGATCCATTGCCCTATTAAAATAAATTATATTTTATTCCAGCAATTAAAACAAATACACGGGTTAGTCCATCCGGTCTGGATTTCCTGACAATAACCGGATTGGCGAAGATAAATACGAGATCAATTTTTTTTGAAACAGGAATTATTCCGGAAAAATTCAGATTTAAAGTTAATCCTTTCGAC
This sequence comes from Bacteroidota bacterium, assembly GCA_016183775.1. Taxonomy (NCBI): domain Bacteria; kingdom Pseudomonadati; phylum Bacteroidota; species Bacteroidota bacterium. The sequence continues at coordinate 21,277 of JACPDY010000040.1, read as the reverse complement.
CCCACTGCCTGATCTTCTTCCCCTTTTGCATTTATTATATTATCGTTTGCCATGTGATAAATAAGCAGTAAGCCTGCATTCAAATTTAATTTTTTAACTAAAAATTTTCGGTTAACTCTTACTATTCCGTCATCGGCTCGTTTCAGTTTGTTAGATTCGAAATAATCATTGTAATTACTGTTGTTAATTATTAATGGAAGGTGCAAATACTCGTTCTTATTGGCATTAAATGAGTGTTGATATCCAAAGGTTAACTCCCATTTTTTAAATGAATATTTAGCTCCTATGAGAGCATCAGTTGTTCCAAGACTTGTTTGATATACCATTGGAAGGGGTAGATTATTTTTTGAAAAATTAGAATTATTTAAAGGGAATTTAATTCCTCCTACTAAACTTAAATTGGAAATTAAATTATTATAGACGAGAAAACTTACACTTGCAGTTATGTCCCCTGGGCCACTAACGCTACCCAGTTTTCCATTAATGAAAACAAATGGAAGCTTTATTTGGGTAAAAAGTTTATGCTTGAAAAAACCTGCATTCGCTTCAAGTTGATTTGTTAATATGCTGGTGGCATTATCTCCCACGCCATAAGATGTTGTATATTGAAAGAAATACTTGGGAAATTGTTGATAGTAATTTGAAGTATAAGCGGGCTTTGCCTTTATAGAATCGGTTTGAAAAGATTTAGTTGCGACTTGTGATTTTTTTTGTAAAACAGAATCCTTCTGAATTTTTTTTGAAGTAAATTTCAATCCCTGTTTCGAGAGGTTAATAGTGTCAAGGGTTGTATCTTCATCAGGAATTTGTATTAATTTAAGTTCATCATGGGCAAGAGGCTCATATTTAAATTGCACTAACCCCAATGAGCCGATAGAGCATACCCCGGCATCGCTGCAGCCTTGCGCGGACAATTCAAAACTAAACAAAGAAAAGAGTGTTGATAAGAAAAGGAGTAAACCTGGTCTCTTTCTGTTTTGGCAATAATATTTATGTTTCATTCTTTGAGCAATTCCGGTTTTTAATAATATCCATTTCTTATTGAAGGAAGCTCTAATCGTTATTGTGTATCTATTTGCTTAAGCAAATTCGAAATGTTTTACTAAAGTAATGAATTTGGATATACCAGATTTATATTTCTTTCATTCTCTGGTGTTCCTTCACAAGGATATAATACCAGGCAACACCCACAACATACAGCGAGGCTGTAATTAAAAAAATACTCACATAAGTAAAGTTTAGTTCACGCAGTACTTCAAATATGCGTGAACTTACGAACCAGCTTCCGCTCCATATTGCCATGGTTAGGGCGCTCACCATTTCACGGTTCTTTGGACCCGCGTAGCCCATAACAACATCGGTTGTCATCGGTCCGGCCATATTCATTAAAGGCTGGCGTAACAGAAAGAATATAACAGCAATGTAAACTGCAATTCCAAGATGGTTATAGTATTGGGTTGTGGACATTGCTACAAGAGCTACAATAGCCATGCTTTGTGTAAAGGGAACCGCTTTATGATATCCCCAGCGTTTTTTGATAAATGGTACGGACATTGAACCGAATGCCACTAAGATGGCGCTTAAGGAGTAAATGAATGAATATTCAGATGTGGTCATATTATGAACATTCACAAAAAACAAATTGAGGAAGGGAATCGTAAAGCCGGCACCTATAGCGATAAGAAAAGTGGGTCCAAGCACTTTGGCTATACGGCCCCAATCGTGATCTGCGAAGTTGAGTTTAGCCGCTGTTTGTTCAGGTAGTTCTTCTTTCACAACCATTCGTGCAATAAAAAAAATACCTGCTAATCCGATCGCGGACATTAAAATGAGCAAATATTCTTCGTTAAATAATTTATTGTCATAATGATTCAGCAGTCCTATTAGCAATCCTCCGCATATACTTGCAAAACTCCAGGTTGAATAGCTCAGTGTAATTGAAGCTATATGTGTTTCCTTTGGTGAAGTGCGAAAAATAAAGGGCAGTATGGGTATCTGTATAAATGTAAATGAAGCTCCCCACAAAAGCTGTGATGAATATACCATCCAGTCAATATGGTATGCGGTGGCATACACAATAGCCATCGCGAATAAAGGCACTCCAAAGCCGGCCAGGTAAAAGAGATTCTTGATCTTTTTGTTCCTGATATAAAAACCAAGCGGAAGGGCCAGCACCAATACACCTAAAAAGCGGTACCCTATGTACCCCGCGCTTTGCGCGTCGGTATAGCCGTTGTTCTGCATGAATAGAGGTTGAATGGCGAGGAAGGATGAGTTGACCAGCTGTACAAAAAATTCGGCCACGATCACATAAAAAATGTGCCGGGGTATTTTTCTGTATTCACTTAACAGGCTGAGCATATGTATGCAAAGGTAAGACCGATCTTTTAACAGGTACCAGCTTTTGTTTCAGAAATTTGATAGGCCACATAATCAATGATCGCATTTGTGTCGGCAGGTTCAAACCATTTGATCGATCCATCTTTTCTGAACCAGGTTAATTGCCGCTTTGCAAAATTCCGGGTGTTTTGTTTGATTTGCTCTATCGCTTTTTCCAAACTTTGTTCACCATCCAGATGATTGAACAGTTCTTTGTATCCAACGGTTTGTAAAGCATTGAGGTGTTTGTATTTTGTCAGATTTTTTACCTCATCGATCAATCCCGCTTCGATCATTTCGTCAACACGTTGATTGATCCGTTTATATAATTGTTCACGGTCGGTGTTCAACCCGATTTTGATAATGCTGTAATCTCTTGGCTTCCCTTTTCCTTTGCGAAATGAAGAGTAGGGCAGGCCGGTCGATAAGCAGATCTCAAGTGCACGGATGAGGCGTTGCGGGTTGTTCAGGTCAATTGTGTTATAATATCCGGGGTCAAGTTTGCTTAATTGCTCTTGCAGGGGAATGATTCCTTCTTTTTTATAGGTCGTATTAAGCGGTTCCCGTATATTTTCGTTCACTTCCGGAATGTCATCAAAACCATTGCAAACCGCGTTGATATACATGCCTGATCCACCGGCCAGAATAACAAGAGCATGCTTTTTAAACAATTCATTGATCAGTTCAGAGGCTTGATGTTCATATTGACCGGCATCGTAATCATCGGTAACAGAAATAGTATTGATGAAATGATGTTTTATTTCAGCCAGTTCTTTGTCAGATGGTTTTGCTGTTCCGATATTCATCTCCCTGAAGAACTGCCGTGAGTCGGCGGAAATTATTTCGGTTTGGAATAATTTTGCAAGTCGGATAGCCAGAGACGTTTTACCAATGGCTGTTGGCCCGGCAATAACAAGCAGGAATTTTTTCTGATGCATTAAAGTTCTTCTTCGGCTTCTTCGTGCCCGGCCCCATCTTCTTCTGTTTCCTCTTCGTCACCGTCCGGTAGTTTGCCTTCTTCGTCCTCATCCTCATCATCAAGTCCTTCTTCATGATGAAAAATTTTCTCAACAAGATCGCCCGGTTCATCATCGTCATCCTCAGCCACGGGAGGAAGGGTAGTAGGTTTATATTGCCTGGGTGCAATACCTGCACTGTTTATACAGCGGGGATAGCTGGCTATAACATCTTCGTCAACAATGATCTTTATGAGCTCTATTGTAAAACTCCACTGGGCATCGAAATCAAAAAGGTAAAGGATTTTTTGATGGGGATCCTCAATAAATTCGGCCATCTTCGATTTATGCATCAGGCGCTTGGGTTTGCGTTTCAAATCGACATCCTCCTCCGTCTCATCTTTAAGTGTGATCTCCGTTCCTTTTCTCCAAAAATCATCACTCATGTAAAAGGAGGCATTCTTGGAATTGTCGAAACCAATGGCCTGTTGTATTGCGTTGTGAAAATCTTTAAAGGTTTGTGTTGTACGTATCTCAATAACACGAAATACTTCTTCGTGATCTTCAAATTTTACTTTGAAACGATAAATAGCCATAATTAAAGGTTTGCATTAAAATTAAAAATATTTTGATAAAATAAAAAGATACATTAGAGTTTATATCGAATAAGGATTTTGGTGAGCTTTTGTGTTTTGGTGCTTTAGTGGCAAATGGGTTTTCGCCACCAAAGCACGAAAGCTCAAAATATCCACCAAATATTTTTCTGAAAATTTCATATAATATTCTTATTCGGTTAGTCTCTATTGACGAATAAAGAATGAATTCTAAACAGTTCCCCTAAGGTTAAATATTTGTTTATTCATTCTTTATTTGCTATTCGTTGATACTTTAAGTCCCATTTCTTTCCCCTTTTTTATCATAAACTCGTAAGCTTGTTCATATTCATTTTTAATGTGTCCATCAAGTATAGCTTCACGAATGGCTAATTTAATAACTCCTACTTCACGGCTGGCAGGTATGTTAAATGTTTTCATAATATCTTCGCCGCTTATAGGCGGCTGCCAGTTACGGACACGGTCTTTTTCCTCAATATCTTTCAGCTTTTCCCTTACCAGTTCAAAATTCTTCAGATAGCGTTGAACTTTCATCGGATTTTTAGACGTAATATCCGCTTCGCAAAGTATCATCAGGTCGTCAATATCATCTCCCGCTTCAAACAGAAGTCTTCGTACCGCGGAGTCGGTTATTTCATTCCTGGACAGAACTATTGGCCGGAGGTGAAGTTGTACAAGCTTTTGTACGTATTTCATTTTTTCGTTGAGCGGGAGCTTCAGTTCGGTAAAAATTTTGGGAACCATGCGTGAGCCTTTGTCTTCATGTCCGTGGAACGTCCATCCGTGTTCGGGTTCAAACCGTTTGGTTTGAGGTTTGGCAATATCATGTAATATTGCGGCCCAGCGCAGCCAAAGGTCATCTGTTTTTTTGCAGATGTTGTCAAGCACTTCAAGGGTATGGTAAAAATTATCCTTGTGAGATTTCCCGTTTATTGTTTCAACACCCTGCAGCAGGACAAATTTCGGGAAAATGATATGCAGCAGACCTGTATTGAAGAGTAATTTAAATCCGGCAGACGGTTTTGGGGCGAGAATGATCTTATTGAGTTCGTCACTGATCCGTTCTTTCGAAACTATTTTTATTCTTTCCTTATTGCGTGAAATGGCTTCCAGCGATCCGGCTTCAATTTGAAAGTCAAGCTGTGTCGAAAATCGTATGGCGCGCATCATACGCAGCGGGTCGTCGGAATAAGTAATATCCGGATCAAGAGGGGTGCGGATGATCTTCTTTTTAATATCGCCGGTGCCGTCAAATGGATCAAGCAATTCACCATAATTGCTTTTGCTTAAAGAAAGTGCCAGTGCATTAATGGTAAAGTCCCTCCGGTTCTGATCATCTTCAAGTGTACCGTTCTCCACAGCCGGTTTGCGTGATTCACTATTGTAACTTTCTTTTCGTGCTCCAACAAATTCTATGTCATAGTCTTCATATTTGATCTGTGCAGTGCCAAAATTTTTGAAAACGTGAACCTGGTGTTTGTTTCCCAGTTTTTTTACCACATGTTCAGCTAATTCAATACCGCTGCCTATGGCAACGATATCTATATCTTTACACGGACGGTTTAAAATAATATCGCGCACCCAGCCGCCAATCACATAGGCTGGGATATTCAGTTCCGCGGCACTCTCTGAAACAATTTTAAATATGGGGTGGGTAAGGTGTTGTTGCAAGATTTGTTGGTTGTTTGTTGTTAGTTATTAATTGTTGGTTTGTGGCCTCAACTGGCAACGAACAACCAACAACTGATATTCCTTTCATTAGAGATTATATCGAATAAGATTATTACATGCAATTTTCAAAAAATATTTCGTAAAAATTTGGAGCTTTTGTGCTTTGGTGGCTAAATTCCAATTGCCACGAAAGCACCAAAACACGAAAGCCCACCAAAAAACTTTAATCGATATAAACTCTATTCTTTACATTTATAATTCATATAATCCTCCTTCACTTGTGGAACATCCAGTACCTGGAAACTCATATTTGGTTCTCCGAATAAGTTACAATACCGGGTAGAATTAATTTCATGGGCTTTACGCAATGCATCAACAAATAATCTTGATACAAGCCGCTCCTGTACATTTGAGCAGGCAGATATAAATGTAAATAAAACTTCCTCGTTTACATCCGGCTGATGAATAAATGGCTCAAGTAAGTCGGCAGAATAGTTGAACTCTTTATGTTTCATAAATGTATATGCAAGTTTAAGGGAATTCTGCCAGGTCGCTTTTTTGAAACTGTAAAATGATTTTATTTTATTTATACAATTTTGAACAGTTGTTTCAGAACCTTCAATGGTATCCATCGCGGCCATAATTTCAAACTGGAATTCAGTGTTCAGTGCATCTGTATATCGTTTTGGGAAGTCTTTTTCCTGGTACAGCATATCGATCTCGGCCTGCAGTTTGGATACCTTTGTATTATCGTCAAGCGGTTCCAGTTGCATTTTACAGAACAAATAGTTGTACCTGATGTAACTGTTGTTCGGGTCAATGCTCGCTAATTCTTTTAACCGGGTCAAATGATCTTCCGTCACTTTGTGTTTGTTCCTGAAATAATCGTAAACCAAGGCATTCATATATAATCCCGCGAATGATGGTTCTTCCGGAACAATAAGTTTGTCGAGAGTTTCGGACGAAAAGCGGTTGTTGTCAATATTCTTTTCAATATAGTATTGGATCTTGGCGGCTTGCTTTATGTCGCCCCTTTTTACAGCGCTGTTAAATTTGGAGATGCAAAAACGCTCTTCTTTCGGGCCGGCAATATCATACGTTACGTCAAGTATTAATTCGGCAAAGCGTTCTTTCGCAAGGAATGGCTCAAGTTCTTCAGCAAGACCTGGTTTCGTATTTATTTCATGGATAGCTTTATGTTTTGACATTTTGGTGAGATAGTCATATTTTCCGTCTTCCATTTCCATGGTAAATAGCAGCCACGAGTCGCGGGTAATAATATTCGTAAGTATCTCACCTTCTTTTTGAGTTTTATTCAGCGCTTCAATAATCCCATTTGCACGATTTTTCTGAAGCTGCGCGTTTGCAGCTGAATCGCCTTCAATGGATGAGTAGGCGGTTACATAAATGCCTTCAATTGTAAAATCGGGTTCCTGTAATGAATCAAGCAATGGTTTGATATCTTCTTCTTTGTAATCGTATTTATTTTTTTCAAACGGCACTCTGAAATTAAGTAACCCGCTTTCCGATTTTGGTTCAAACATGGGTTTGAGGTAGGCCGAGCTGTCGGGCATAAGCAGCATCTCACAAGGAGCTCCTTTCTGACTTCCTGTTTCAACATACCTCGGTTTAATGGTTTTGCATACTTGCCCGTCCTGCAAAATAATAAGGTTCATCTCAAATTCACCTTTGATTTTTTTAGGGAACTTGCCGATGCGTGAATTAAACGTTTCTTCTGTTTTTGCTTTCTTGCCTTTTGAAACCACTTTGTATCGGGCAATGTTGTTTCTGAAAAGACGTTCTCCGGAGATTGGCTTTATCAGTGTTCCTTTGGTCAATAAATTATTATTGTAAATATTATACTCCGGTTTTTCATATTGCGCGCGCTGGATAATATCAACAGCAATGCCATCGGTGGGCCGTTTGAATATTTTTTTCAGGGCATTTTTGTCATAATATTTTATGCAAATATATCCTTCTTCATTAATGTATAAGCCTGCTCGAAGGCTGTCGTAATCTTTGAATTTATCACAATTTTTGCATGCCTGAGGGGTAGGGGGCTTTATCTTTTTGTTTTTGGATGTGAATGGAACGGACAGTTCTTTCCTTTTCTTAACGCCGTCATTCATTAAAGTATAATTCGAAAAAACAACGGAAATAAAGGCGGTTTTTCCTTTCTCCTCCAATTTCACTGTAATTGCATAAAGTGTGTGATTCCCATTGGTTATTACCGGTCTCTCTTTTTTCGATTCTTTCCATTTTTTTATAACAGTTGCGGCAACTTCTTTTGCAAACAGGTAATCTTTTCCTTTGGTAACGGATACTCCAAAAACAATTTCCTCCCCATTATGCGCTCCACCACAGGCCACAAGACGCTTACCTGTATTTTCGTATTTGCTTTTTTCACACCAGGTTTCAGCCTTTGCGCTTTTACTCATGTGGTAGGCTTGCAACTCTGTAGCGCATTTAAGAATGGCGTTACTTTCAAGTGTATCGTACCCGAGTTCCCTGCGCATGTTGTTCATTCCTTTTACAAGCAGGCGTTCGAGTGAATCGAGGGGGAAGGGAAAGGCATTGGATTGAGCGGAACTATTGAGCCAAAGCATAAAACCGATAATTAAAAGGGTAATTTTTTTGATCATAAAAAAATCACAGTTTTATTAAGGATCCGGGATTGTTTAAGTTTATTCATCCGGAGTTATTGGCCTAAAAATCTAAACCCCTGAATGCTTTTTCTTTAATTATTCCTCGTTCGTTTTGACAGCTCAACGAACCTTAAGGTACCCTGAGCCTGTCGAAGGGTACCTTAGCGAATTTGTCATACACCCATTATTCCAATCCGCTAATAATTAATACATTTACTTAGTACTACGAAGCTTAAGCGACACTTAATAAAGTAAAACCTAATCTTTTAAAATAGTTTTAAGGGTTAATTGTCGTCCAAATTAGTTTGCATGGTAATAAAGATTCTTAAAATTAGAAGAATAATCGCTTATGGACAAAATATTAGTCGCTAATCGTGGTGAAATAGCATTGCGTGTTATGCGTTCCTGTCGTGAAATGGGTATAAAAACGGTCGCTATATATTCTGAGGCCGATCGGAATGCGCCCTTTGTGCGTTACGCCGATGAGGCGGTTTGCATCGGACCTCCACCTTCTTCCGCCTCATATCTCGATGGGGATAAGATCATAAAAGCAGGTAAGGAATTAAAGGTTGATGGTATTCACCCGGGGTATGGTTTTCTCTCTGAAAATGCTCAATTTGCTCAAAAAGTAAAAAAAGCAGGGATTATATTTATCGGACCTTCGCCGGAGGCGATGGACATGATGGGTGATAAATTATCGGCAAAAGCGGCGGCTAAAAAATATAATATCCCAATGGTTCCGGGTTCGGCAGGCGCTATTGACGATGTGGCGGAAGGCAAAAGAATAGCAAAGGAAACAGGTTTCCCTCTGTTGATCAAAGCAAGTGCAGGAGGGGGCGGAAAGGGGATGCGTATTGTTGAGAAGATCGAAGAACTTGAGGAGCAGATGAAACTCGCTATCAGCGAGGCCAGATCGGCTTTTGGGGATGGCTCGGTATTCATTGAAAAATACGTTTCGGGTCCGCGCCATATTGAGGTGCAGATATTGGGTGACACACATGGCAATATTGTTTATTTGTTCGAGCGCGAATGTTCTATCCAGCGCAGACACCAGAAGGTAATTGAGGAAGCCCCATCATCTGTTCTTACACCGGAATTGCGTAAACGTATGGGCGAATGCGCGGTCAATGTCGGAAAGGCTTGTAACTACGTAGGTGCAGGAACTGTTGAATTTTTGGTGGATGAAAAAAGAAATTTTTATTTTCTGGAAATGAATACGCGTTTGCAGGTGGAACACCCTGTAACGGAGATGATAACGGGTATTGACCTGGTGAAAGAGCAAATTAAAGTGGCGAGAGGAGAGAAGCTGAGCTTTAAACAGGAAGACCTGAAAATAAACGGGCATTCTGTTGAAGTACGCGTTTATGCTGAAGATCCCACAAATAATTTTTTGCCTGACATTGGTAAGCTGCTTACCTACCAGGCTCCTAAAGGCCCGGGTGTGCGGGTTGACGATGGCTTTGAGGAAGGTATGGATATACCGATCTATTATGACCCTATGATCGCTAAACTTATTACACATGGTAAGGATAGAGAAGAAGCCATCGATCGTATGGTACGGGCTATTGATGACTATAAAATTATCGGAGTAGAAACTACCCTCGGTTTTTGCAAATTTGTGTTAAAGCATAGCGCCTTTGTTTCAGGTGATTTTGATACACATTTTATAAATCACCATTTTACCCCCGAAATGCTGAAGTATGAAAATGAAGAAGAGGCTGAAGTAGCTGCCATTATTGCCGCCCGTATCATGGGGTCTGAAAAAGCTGTAAAACTAAATGGAAATTCGGGTACTGCTATTATATCTATATGCACTCATTATATATTGACTGTCAGGTATTTATAAATTGCAATTTTTAATTCACCGTGGTTTGTTAGTTACTTTATGTAACATCACCAGTCCTGTTTTCGTTTAACTTATTAGCCTAAAGAGGCATAATTGTTGATTAATTGAACAGTAATGAAACATATAATTGTCATATTATTTAGTTTGATTTTCACAGCGTGCTATTCACAGGTGTTATCGGGTAATAATGATAATTCACACATGAAGGGTTTCGTGGTAAGAGCGACTGTGGTTAATGGCGATACAGTTCCTTTTATTATGCTGAAAGAGGCTGTTGTGGTGGCGCAAATGATATTTGCGAGTGAAGAGGATGCGAAAAAATACCGTTTACTTGTACGTGATGTGCGCAGGGTATATCCATATGCCATATTAATAGGAGCAAAAGTGAAACAATATGATCATCAAATGGCGGATATGAGCAGACACGAGAAAAAGGAGTTCATGAAAAAAGCGGAACATGAGTTGAAAGAGCAATTTGAAAAGGTGATCCGTAACAACACAGTTAACCAGGCCCAGGTACTCATAAAACTTATTGATCGTGAAACCGGGACGAGTTCACATCATCTGATCAGGCAATTTAAAGGTTCATGGAATGCGTTTATGTGGCAATCGGTTGCGCTGGTTGTCGGTACTGACCTTAAAGACCGCTATGATCCCGAAGGTGCTGACAAAACGATAGAACATATTGTTCGTGCAATTGAGTCAGGGCATATTTAGGGTAAATTTCTTCCCGATAGTTTTTAACAAGAATGTATGATCTTATGCGTCCCTTTGTTTAGGGTTGAGATTTATTTAACCAACTCCCCGTTGAGTTTCATCAGCGTAGTTTCGGCAACTTTCGCGTCATAACGCGCACTTAATCTCCGGCTTGCCGCGTCTTCAAAACTTTTTTGGGCAAGGTTCATATCTACATTGGTCGCATTGCCGATACGAAATCGTTCAAGCGCTACCGCAAGATTTTCTTTAGCCACCGCGCTGTTCTCTTCTTCCAGCAGAAGCGCTTCAAGCGAGTTTTGATAATTATTCCAGGCTTTCAGCAAAGAAGTCTCAACCTGTTTTTGAGTTTGATCAAATTGGTACTTTGTGATCATTGTTTGTTGCTGCGCGTTCCGGTAAAGGATATTTGTTTTAAAGGCATTGAATAAATTCCAGTAAATGGAGAGCCCTCCGTTCCATCCGAGATTTTGATTGATCAACGCGAAGCCCACCTGGTTATTTGTTTTGCTGAAGTTGTAAGTTGTATTAATGCCGATCTGAGGAAGGCGAAGCGCATTTACTTCTTTCAATACTTTCTGTGATATCAGAATGTTTTTTTGTGCATATAATAATGAATCATTTAGTTTGGGTACACTTGTTTTCAGATCGTTGTATGAAACTTTAAAGTTTAGTGGTATGCTGTCGGCAACTATGAAGTCGGCTTCATTGCTGCGAGCGAGCAATAGATTTAAAGAGGCTTTAGCATTGCTGAGGTCTGTTTTTAATTTCAATATGGCCGATCGCTGGGTGTTCAGGTCGACTTTTGCCTGCAGCAGATCTAATTTTGACGCAGAACCTATCTCTGTTTTTTTTTGCGCGATCCTGATCCGTTCTTCCGAAACTTTAACCGATTCATACATGGCCTTGATAAGCTGCTGCTGGCGGACAATGTTGTAATAGGCTATAATAATTCCGGAAAGATTATTTTCAATCTCCATTTTTAAATTCAGTTCGCCCTGTGCCTGTAATTCGTTCAGCTTTTCTTTCGTTGCGAACATCCTAAATCCGTCAAAGATCGTCCAGTTCAAACTAACCCCGCTATTTATATTGTTGGATGAAACCCCCTGTCTGTCGATTTTTAGTCCGCTGGCGTATTCCTGTTTTGTATTGACCGAGCTTAAGCTGCCGGATGCATTAAGTGATACCTGCGGGAGAAAGCCGGCGTTACCATACGTGTTATTATTTGCTGCAATGCTGGTAGTGGCTTTGGCGATAGCTATTGCATAATTATTTTTCAATGCAATCTCAATAGCATTGTCCAATGTAAGGTTTTCCTGTGCATAACAATTGAGAAGTGAAGTAAATGTGAAAAGAAGAAGCAAAGGATATTCGATCCATGTCAGTTTTTTAACTCTCTCCCCTTTGGGGAGAGCAGGGGAGAGGCATTTAAGCATTTGATTTCGCTTTTTGTTCTTTTGACAAATATGAATACATAGCGGGTATCACATACAATGTAAGTACGAGAGAGAACGTCAGTCCGCCAACAACCACAATTCCCATACCCATGCGGCTTTTAGCACCGGCACCCAAAGCGATTGCTATTGGCATTGCACCGAGTACTGTCGCGAGGCTGGTCATTAATATGGGACGGAACCGTGCTTCGGCCGCTTTCTGAATTGCCTCCTTCGTATTCACGCCTTGTTTTTTAAGTTGATTGGCAAACTCAACGATCATGATGCCGTTTTTAGTGACAAGACCGATTAGCATTATGATCCCGATCTGGCTGAAAATGTTGAGTGTTTGATTAAAATACCAAAGCGACAATAATGCTCCGGCTAAAGCAAGCGGAACGGTTAACATGATTATTAACGGATCGATGAAGCTTTCAAATTGCGCCGAAAGTACGAGGTAAATAAGTACAAGGGCCAGTATGAATGCGAAGAGTATATTGGAAGAACTTTCGGCGAAATCGCGTGAGGCACCTGTGAGTGTGGTTGAGAATGATTCGTCGAGAATTTTATCGGCAATTTTTTGCATTTCTTTAACTCCGTCACCAATCGTTTTTCCCGGGGCAAGATCAGCCGAAACTGTGGCGGACTGGTAACGGTTGTAATGATAAAGCTGAGGAGGGTTACTTTCTTCCACCAGTTTAACAATATTATCCAATTGAACCAGAGCGCCCGCGTTATTGCGAACATAAATAGATCGAAGGTCATGCGGATCATCCCTGTTCTTCCGCATGAACTGGCCGATCACCTGGTATTGTTTGCCGTTCATGTTGAAATAACTGAAGCGCTGCGCGCTAAATGCCAACTGAAGTGTTTGCGCGATATCGATTGTTGATACGCCCAGGTTTTTTGCCCTGTCACGATCAATTTTCAGGTTGAGTTCAGGCTTGTTGAATTTAAGGTTGCAATCGACAATTTTAAAAACAGGACTTTTATTCGCTTCTTCTAAAAATTCCGGAAGTTTTTCTTTCAGCTTTTCAAAGTTAGGAGCCTGCAGGACGAATTGAACCGGCAAGCCTCCGAATCCCCCGGAAGAAATGGTTTGCTGCTGGATGACAAATGTTTTCGCCTCCGGAAATTGTTTAGTAATCTTTGTCACATAGTTTGCAATATCCTGCTGGCTGCGTTTGCGTTCATTAAGGTCAGATAATCTTAATCTCACAAAGCCGGTATTGACGGCACCTGAACCCGAAAATCCGGGAGCGGTAACAGTTAAGCATATCTTTTTCTCAGGAATCGAATCGCCGACAAATGAGGAAAGCCTATTCATAAATTTGTCTGTGTATTCAAAAGAAGCTCCCTCAGGTGCAGTTATTGACATGCGCATCCAGCTTCTGTCTTCCAAAGGAGCGAGTTCGGATGGAATAAAATTTCCAACAATAAATATCAATGCCACAGCTGCAGCGATAATTACATAAGCCCACCATCTCACTTTCAAAAAGTTGGCTAATGTATTTCCATAACCGTTATTCATACGTTGGAAAAATGGTTCGGTGATCTCGTAAAAGCGGCTTTTTTTGTGAACGTCTTTTCTGACCATATAAGCGTTAAGCATTGGTGTGAGGCTTAATGATACAAATGCCGAAATAAGTACAGCGCCGGCAAGTACAACTCCGAACTCCCTGAACAATCTACCTACGAATCCCTGCAGGAAAATAACAGGCATAAACACAGCAGCCAGAGTTACAGAGGTAGATATAACAACAAAAAATATTTCATTTGACCCTTTTATCGCAGCCTTATAAGGACTCATGCCCTGTTCTATTTTCTTATAAATATTTTCAGTCACTACAATACCGTCATCAACAACAAGACCTGTGGCGAGCACAATAGCGAGCAGTGTGAGAACATTAATGGAAAAACCCATAATATACATAATGAAGAATGCGCCGATCAGCGAAACAGGAATATCAATGAGCGGGCGGAAGGCAATCAGCCAGTCGCGAAAAAATAAATAAATGATCAGGATAACCAATCCAATGGCAATGAACAGCGTTTCACGCACTTCTGTTACTGATTGGGCAATAAATTTTGTATTGTCCAGCGCGATATCCAGATGGTAATCTTTTGGAATATCTTTTTTGATCGCCTCAACTCTTTTGTAAAATTCTTTGGAAATGTCAAGATAGTTGGCACCCGGCTGAGGCACAAGTCCAAGGCCGATCATGGGTACTCCGGATTGCCGCAAAATGGTTTCTTCATTTTCAGGTCCAAGTTGCGCATATCCGATGTCATTCAGTTTAACTACTTTGTCACTTGCTGTTTTAATAATAAGGTTATTAAAGCTTTGCTCATCGGTGAATTTGCCGGCTGTGTTAATCGTTAATTCAGTTGTATTGCCCGCTATTTTTCCCGACGGCAACTCAATATTTTCCCTGTCAAGCGCTTGTTTTACATCAAGCGGTGTAAGTCCGTACGATGATAATTTATCGGGGTCCATCCATAAGCGCATGGCATAGCGTTTTTGTCCCCATATCTGCACGGTACTTACACCCGGAATGGTCTGTAATCGTTCCGCGATCACATTTTCTGCGTAATCACTTACCTGGAGTTGATTCTTGGATTCGGACTGGACAACCAACGCGAGTATGGCATCTGAATTGGCATCTGATTTGGTTACCGATGGCAGCGCGTCAATATCCTGGGGGAGTTGTCGGACTGCCTGAGATACTTTATCACGTACGTCATTCGCGGCGGCTTCGAGGTTGGCATCGAGATTAAATTCAACAACGATCTGGCTATTGCCCTGGTTGCTTGATGAAGAAATGGAGCGGATCCCTTCAATACCATTCAGTGCTTTTTCAAGTGGTTCAGTTACCTGCGATTGAATAACATCGGCATTTGCTCCGGTATAGGAGGTGCGAACCGTTATCACAGGCGGATCAATAGAGGGATACTCGCGGACACCTAAAAATGTGTAACCGATATAGCCGAACAGGATGATGACAATGGACATCACTATGGCCAGTACCGGACGATTTATACTAGTGGTTGATAGACTCATTTTTTTGTTGTCGGTTGTTAGTTGTCAGTTGTGGGGTTTGCAGTTACCAACAACAAACAACTAACAACTATTTCCTCACTACTCTTACCAAATTATCCTGTTTCAACTGCATTATACCCGTTGTTATAACTGAATCACCTGCCTGTAATCCGTTTATTACCTGGATAAGTGAATCGGTCCGGATGCCTGTTTCAACATTAAGTTGCTGTGCTTTTCCATTTTTACAAACAAAAACTTTTTTGCCTTTCAATACAGGAATAATAGCTTCGGTAGGGATCATTATAGCATTGCTGATCTTTTTAAGAGGTAATTGAATTTTTGCGAATGCGCCCGGGAATAACTTGCCAGTCGGGTTTGCCGCCAATGCTCTCAATTGTATGGTTCGTGTAGCCTGATCAATCCTGGGTTCAATTGCATATACTTTTGCGATAAATATTTCCTTGTTATCGGTAATGGTAAACTGAATAGTGCTATTGAGCGTAATGGCATCAGCGTATTTCTCGGGAATAGAAAAGTCGATCTTGACCTGGTTAAGCTGCTGTATGGCTGCGATACGTGTTGTTGGTGTAACAAGGCTTCCTTCACTTACATTTTTTAACCCGATAGTGCCACTGAACGGTGCCCGTAATTCAGTCTTTGCAATCAGTGCTTTGGTATAATCAATATCCGCTTTGGCTGTATTCAAGAGGTTCAGCGAAATGTCAAATTCTTCCTGGCTGATGCCACTGATGGAAAGTAGCTGTTTCTGGCGGTTCACTTTTTCATCCGCTATTTTTGCCTGTAGTTCAAGTTTTTTCAGCTGTGCCTGCAGGTCGGCATCGTTGATTTTGGCCAGCAAATCGCCTTTGTTCACCACACTGCCTTCAACGATCGAAAGAGAGATCAATTTACCGGAAACTTCGGGCACAAGTACAACCTCTTCATTGGCAATAACGGAGCCGGTAACAAATACATTGTTGTTGAGTTCACGCGGAGCGGCCACATAAATGGCAACAGGACTTGGAGGTGTGCTGTTGCGTTTGCCCTGTAATTGAGCAGCAGGGTTTTTGGGAGGACTTAAAAAAGCAATTTTAATGACCACCAATAATATAACGACCGTTAAAATGATCAATGGGGTTTTAAGTTTTGTCATTTTGCACTTTGGCTTTTTTATAATTAACAATGATGCGATCGGAAGGAGCCTTGCTTAAATTCTCAAAAATTTTGTCGATGGTAGAATGGAAATTCCGTATCTGTTCCGGGCTAATGCCGGCTATTACATATTTATTTATATCGCTTATGCCTTTATGTATTTCAGGCATAATTTTCAGGGCTTTGCCAGTTAGTTCCATCCAATGTTCTCTGCGATCGTTTGGGTTAACGGTACGTTTTAAATATTTTTTCTTTACAAAGTAATCAATGATCCTCACCATTGAGGCTTTGTCAATTTTAAGCATGTTGGAAATATACTGCTGCGTGCATTTGCCCGGACTTTTTTCGATCAATAAAAGAATAGAATAGTGACGCTCAATTTCAAGATGTTCGAGTCGTTTAGTTAACGCGCCAAAATACATCTTCGTTAAAATAGCGAATCGTCTTCCGATGGGCAATTCGGGGAACAGTTTGTTTAAGTCTGGCATGTTCAAATTCCGGGAATACAAATATAGTTGATATTATAAATAGTTTGTAATGCAAACTAATGTATTAAATTGAAAATGGCTTAAATGTTTTTCAACCTGTCTGAAACTGTTTGATTCTCATCAAAATAATTTATAATGAAGGACATTTTTTATCAAATTTATGGAGATGCGGTTTTTTAAGATAAGGCGAGAAATGCCCATATACTCCATTTAGCCATGATATATGTAATTTGAAAATGGGAAATACCAAAAGATGATGTGCGCTATATTTTTATTTTAATTACTTGGTAATCAATATTTTATGATTAATTTGTGTTAAGTGTGTGTTGATTGTTTGAATGGAAAGTATCTTCATTCCGATGACCTGTTGTCATTAGGTGTGATATAATAAAATAATAATGGTTTGCTTAAACATTACCTTCGGGCGATGTTTGCACGGTAATTAAGATAAAAACAAATTAGTCATTGTTCTTTCATTTCTTAACAAGTTTAAAACCCAATTAAAATGAAATCTTATAAGACAGTAGTAGTATGTATGCTTGCATTTTATTTAGCAACAGAAAAAATTTCGGCGCAGAATATCGGCATTAATGCCACAGGAGCCGCTCCTCATGCTTCCGCATTGTTGGAAATTGGCAAGGGTACATTAGGCAGTCCTGACGCTTTGGGACTGCTCATTCCCCGTGTGAATTTAACTATGACCACTTCCAATGCACCGATAGGCGCGGGTATTGCAACAAGCTTAATGGTTTACAACAATGCAACGGTGAACGATGTTACTCCCGGATATTATTACTGGAACGGTACCGCATGGGTGAGATTCAGTACAGGCTCCGGTGGTGGATCGGCAGGGTGGGAGGTGCTTGGCAATACCGGCACTGTAAGCGGAACAAATTTTCTTGGTACAATTGACAATCAGGCTTTGGATATCAGGACAAATAATACGGTCAAACTAAGAGTAACAACAAAAGGACAATTGGAAATTTTTGATACACCAGGCCCTAACAACATACTTATTGGCGAAGGTGCAGGGGAATCTCAAACAACCTGGGGAGCGACATTTATCGGGCATAATTCCGGTTTTAACAGTACAAATTGTGATGGATGTACAGGAGTAGGGCATAGAACATTGTATTCTAATATTACGGGGGATTATAATACTGCTTTAGGATATAATTCACTGTATACACAAACTTCAGGTCTAAGCAATGTGGCTGTAGGTTATTATTCAATGTTTTCGAACCAAAATGGTGATCGGAATGTTGCCGTGGGCAGGGAAGCTCTGAATGGGCTTACAGCACGCGATGAAAATGTGGCGGTAGGATTTGAGGCTTTGCTTTTGAATTGCGGAGATTATAATACCGCCGTTGGTGCCATGGCGCTTAATTCAACCGTATCGACAGCCACATTTAATACTGCAGTGGGTAAAAATGCGCTCAGGTATACTACAAGCGGAATTTATAATTCCGGTCTTGGTTCAAATGTGCTTAATGGCAATACAACAGGGCGCAATAATTCAGCGATCGGAAATATGGCAGGATTTGTAAACTCAACAGGTAACTATAATACTTTTCTTGGAAATGTAGCCGATGCAGCCACTGCCGCTCTTATAAATGCTACAGCTCTGGGTAATGGCGCAATAGTAAATGACAGTGATAAAGTGCGCATTGGCAATACTTCTGTAACTGTGGTTGAGGGTCCTGTGATCTATACCGTTTCCGACGGACGTTTTAAAGAAAATATCACCGAGGAGGTAAAGGGGCTGGAGTTCATTAAACTGTTGCGTCCTGTTGTTTATAATTTCAACACCAAAACTTTTGAAGAATTCCTTACAAAGAGTATGACTGGTGATGCGCGTAGTAAACATTTTGAGGGACGCGATTTCACAAGGTCTACTTCAATTCGTCAAAGCGGCTTCATAGCCCAGGAGGTTGAAAAGGCTGCCCGTGAGGCCGGATATGATTTCAACGGAATCCATAAAGCCGAAAATGAAACCGATAATTATAGTCTTGCTTATTCGGAGTTTGTAGTGCCATTGGTGAAAGCGGTTCAGGAGCAACAGGCACTGATAGAGTCGCAACAAAAGCAAATTGCCGATCTGAAAAGAGCGATGGAAAGTTTTTCGGTGCAATTATCGAAATAATATACCCTGACGTTTTTTGATCTGATTAAATATAATAAATGATATAATTTCCGAATGATGTCTGATAAATCGCCCATAAAAAAAACAGGATCGCCTTCAGGTTCTTTTCTGCGTACCGGATGTTCTGTTCTGCTTGTTGCAATCTCCTTGTTATCTTTTTCACAGGCCAGGCTTGTCATAAATAATGATGGATATATTGTGATAAATAACAGTGCCTACCTCGTAATTGACAACAGCAATGCGAACGCGATAACGGAACTGAATGCCGGAGGAAGAATTATTTCTGAGTCGGAAACAAACCGTGTGCGCTGGAATATAAGTAATGCTACAGGAACATATACTGTCCCCTTTTATGAAGATGGTGAAGCCGCAGAGATCCCTGTAACAGCAACAGTAACTAACCCGGGAACAGCAGGGGCTGCGAACAGGATCGATTTTTCTACTTATGACGGGCCAACTTTTGATAATGTTTTGTATATGCCTTCGGGGGTTACAAATATGAGTAACCCGCCTGTTGTGAATAATTCCCCCAAGGTAATTGACCGCTTTTGGGTACTTGATGCCAACCATACGGTTAAACCCGATGTTACGTTAAGCTTTGGTTATGTTGATGCTGAATGGTCGGCCGTGGGAAATACAATTACTGAAGCCACTTTGGAGGCGGAATACTGGGACAACCCGGGCAGTAATTGGACCGCAGTGCCTTCGGGAACAATTAATACAGGAACAAACGTTGTTTCTTCCGTAAATGCTACCGCTTCCACTTTCTTTAAATACTGGACACTGGTCGATGCCGCATGTGTAACTCCAACCGTTTCAAATGCAGGAAGCAACCAAAGCGTTTGCGGAACAACCGCCACGCTTGCAGGAAATACGGCCACCGCAGGAATAGGGGAATGGACATTGGTAAGCGGTACAGGAACGATCACCAATCCGTCATCGCCAAATTCCGGAGTTACAGTGTTGGGTATGGGGCCTAATGTTTTTCAGTGGACAATTTCTAATCCTTTTTGTACTGCTTCTTCATCACAGGTAACTATTACAGTGATCGCCCCGCCTACAACATCCAGTGCGGGTTCAAATCAAACTATTTGCGGTGCAACAGCCACTCTTGCCGGAAATACACCTGCAACAGGTACCGGAACATGGACGCTTGTGAGCGGAACCGGAACAATAACTACACCATCATCTCCTTCATCAGGAGTTACAGGGCTGGGTGCGGGAGCAAATGTATTTCAGTGGACGATCGCTAATTCTCCTTGTACTGCTTCTTCTTCGACCGTTACTATAACAGTTGTTGACGCACCAACAACTTCTAATGCAGGAGCAGATCAGAATTTGTGCAGCACTTCTGCTACATTCGCAGGAAATAATCCTACATCCGGAACAGGAACATGGACATTGGTAAGCGGGGCAGGAGCAATAACCACACCTTCATCTCCAACATCAACCGTGATCGGGCTAGCGTTAGGTGCAAATGTTTTCCAATGGACTATTTCAAATCCGCCTTGCGCTCCTTCATCATCAACCGTTACAATAACAAATACCGGTGGTGCAACCACTTCTAATGCCGGAGCAAATCAAAGTATTTGCGGAACCACGGCAACTCTTGCCGGAAATACCCCCACAACAGGTACCGGAACATGGACTTTAGTTAGTGGTGCCGGAACAATAACCACACCATCATCACCTTCATCGGGAGTTACGGGCTTAGGTACGGGAGCAAATGTATTTCAGTGGACGATCGCAAATCCTCCCTGCGCTTCTTCTTCTTCAACGGTTACAGTAACTGTTGTTGATGCACCTACAGCATCAAATGCCGGTACAAATCAAAGTGTTTGCGGAACAACGGCAACCCTTGCCGGGAATACACCTTCATCAGGTACCGGAACATGGACTTTAGTTAGTGGTGCCGGAACAATAACCACACCATCATCTCCTTCATCGGGAGTTACAGGATTAGGTGCGGGAGCAAATGTATTTCAGTGGACGATCGCCAATTCTCCCTGCGCTTCTTCTTCTTCAACGGTTACAGTAACTGTTATTGATGCACCTACAGCATCAAATGCCGGTACAAATCAGAGTGTTTGTGGAACAACCGCAACCCTTGCCGGGAATACACCTTCATCAGGTACCGGAACATGGACTTTAGTTAGTGGTGCCGGAACAATAACCACACCATCATCACCTTCATCA
>JACPDY010000039.1:18502-35678 GCA_016183775.1 Bacteroidota bacterium | reverse complement strand
TGGAAGAAAATATTTAAAAAAATCAAAGCTGTAAGCCTTTACCGGCAGGGAAAGAGAAAAGAAAAATATGATCGGACACAATAAAAATATCAATATCCATAATGGCGCAAAATAAGACCAGATAGTACTGAAATAACAGATCTTTTGTCCCCAGGAAAGACCTTTCTTAAAGAGAGGATTGTCTTTGAAGGCAATATCTAATGAACCTTCTGCATAACGCTGATGCTGTTTGATCCAACTATCTATATCCTGCGTGGAAAGCATTTTACATTCCACATCCGGATGCTGAATACTTTCCCATTCATTTTCCCTATCAGCGTGTAGCATCATAGAGGTATAAATATCTTCTGATGCATGAAACTTAAATGGAATTATTTCCTGGTCGAGCAATAACGCTTTCTTTTTATTCCGTATCTCACCCATGCTCTTATTTTTTTTGGACAGGTCAGATTCCAGCTTTTTAATTTCCTCTACAAAACCTCTTAAGGCAAGATTCATAACTGCTTCCCGACGATGAACGGATCCGGCTCCGCAACAAAAGGCAGCATTATGAAAATTTCGTTTTCTTAAAATAACGTCATAAAAAAGCCTCGGTTCATTCCCAAAAACATCTTCGTTTATTTTTATTTTATCAAATAAAAAAACAAGTAGCCGGATAACTCTTTTGTTAGATATTCTGAATTTTGAAATGATAACGGAACTTAATTTTTCAGCCTCCGTGGTATCATAAAACCATTGCGGCGTTTGTACCCACGCCACTTTTCTATTTTTAAAATACCCTGTAGTATGTATTAAAAAATCAGGAAATACCCTCGTGTCGGCATCCAAAATAGCGAACAGGTCTCCATCCGTATTTTCTATTGCATTTTTTAAATTACCGGCTTTGTAACCCTGGTTATGCTCCCTGATCAGATAACCTACATGCTCTTCTTCAGCAACCTTTTTCATATTTTCCTTTGCGGGATCTCTCCCATCCCTCCGGCCATCATCCAGCACGTAAATTTTGATAACAACATCCGGAAACGGATAGGCAATTTTTTTGGCGTCGATAATACTGTGGCGCACCAATTCCACGTCTTCATTATAAGAAGCAATAAAAACATCAATTTTAACAGGCCTGTCGGGCATATCCTGAATGTCTTCTATTTCTGAAAGATAATGTACGGGAGGCGTTTTTTCTGCGTCTTTGTTAGACCAAAAAGTAATAACCACCATCACTGTGCTAAAGAAGCTGAGCGTTTCAGCAAGTACCAAAGGAATAGAAAACCACATGGCTTCAGGATTTAACGAAAACCGCCAACGCCAGTTTAAATAAGAAAAGCCTAAAGCAATAGTAACGATCCCGAAAAACTGAAATAATAAACCCCTGTATTTATTGTCGGGGATCGCTGAATAAGGCTTCCGGTCATTAAACTTATCAAAATAAAACTGCTTCATTAAATTTAAATCTAACGACAGTGGAGAATGTTCTCTAAACCCATTGATTTAATTTTACTCTTTATACTATCACTTACATTCACAAATTCAATCTCTATCCCTTTTTCCAGCAAACATTTTAAAAGATCTATCAAACTGGCTATGCCGGTATTATTTATGAAATGAACATTCTTAAAATCATAATAATGAATACCATGAATATAAACTCCCGGCAGTTCATTCATTGCAGCTCTATCCCTCAATTGAAACAATTCACTGAATCTGATTTTATTCGGCTGCGCTTCCTTCATCATCAACGAGTTTCTTCCGCACTCATTGATGCTTTCCTTTGATTTAGTTTCCATAATTTCCTCCTTTTTTAAAATATTTAAACTTACCCGGGTTAAAAATATTTAAACTTCTCAGGCAAATATCTTCTTATTCGTTAATATGGTATTTCTGATAGCCAAAGACCTTCATTTATATTCTCTTATGGAATAATTTTTTAAGCTATTAAGGATCATGCAAGCCTCAGGAACTATATTAATCCGGGCTTCGGCTATTAAAAGGCCTTTATTACCGAATATCAGTTAAAGCTCATTATATCTCAATTAATTTTGTTATCAAAAACTATTAATTATGAAAACACAAAATAAAGTATCCCGGGTATTCGGGATAAAAATCAATTTTAAAAAATATATAGTGCTGGTTTCGGTTTTTGTATTTCAAACCGGCTTGATGTTCAGCCAATCTCAAACGTATGATAATTTTGAAGGCGTTAAGAGATTGCATTATGGCGAAAGAACAGGAGTATTGGACACGCTCGCAAAAAATCCGGCAGCTAACAATATAAACAGCACAAAAAAATGCGCTAAATATGTCCGCAATGGCACAAAAAAATTCGACAACATTAAAATGATTGCTCAGGGCAAGTTAGCGGATGTCGATTTATATTTATATGCAACATATGACGGAATGCCACCAAAAATAACAATGAAGGTATATACGAATGCACCTGTTGGAACCCTTGTAGAAATTCAACTGGGAAAGCAAGGTAAAAAAGAATATCCTGCGGGCATCAATAGTCAATACCAGGCTTATACCACAATAAGTAATGGCTGGGAAGTACTGGAATTTAAATTCTCGCAAATACCAGAAGGAAGTGAAATTTCGTCAAGCGAAATTGACCAGATAACTTTACTGTTTAATCCTAATTCATTAACTACAAACGTCTATTATTTTGACGATCTTGCAGGATCTGCGGTGATTCCTGCTAAATCAGAAACTTCCGGTATGCCAATGAATAATTCAGTGAAAAAAGTTAAATAATTCATCATTTTGGGGTTATAAATACATATCAACCTTACATGAAAAAGGCAATGGATCAACCATCCCTAAAGACTCTAAATTAAGATTAAGCTTCTTAAGCTTTTCTTAAATTGCTTGTGTGTTTCAGAAGGAATCTCCTTTGCTCGCCTAATGCGGGGAACATCATTATAATCAGGGATACTATACCGCAAATGAGTAATCAGGTCAAGTCTTAATACATGTAAATTATTAACGATAGAATTCTAAAAAAAGCATTACAATAAGCCCAACTATAAAAAAGGTCAGCAGGAATATTGCAGTATATTTTGAAATGCCAAACTCCTTTGCCAGTAATAATATCGGATCGGCTACATATTTATTGAGCAGCAATATGATCCTCACCCGTGTACGGGCCTTTTTTACATACGGATCAGCAGATCCGAATTGAAACGATTCAACAGTCTTTCCTATATCATCATTAGAAGAATGCATGATCACTTTTGCATTAGGACTAAGCGTTTCAATTGCATCCAGGAATGTCGCATAATTTTTCTTATTGTTTGCAGCTATAATTATTACAACATCAACCTCTTCGTTCGCCTTTTCAAGACAAACTTCCCGGTCATAACATACCGAAAGATCTAATTTTGAATCAAATCGTTTCTGAAGATCTTTTCTAAGTTCTTCACTGATTATTTTATTTTCATCAATGATGAAAAAATTTAATTTCTGTTGTGTCATGGCCTTACATTTTTTAACAAACTTATTGTTACCGGTTCTAAGTCTCAAAATCCGTAAAATCAAATTCCCTCGGTATAAGTGTGAGGTTCACATTCAAAAATTTATATCAAGACACAAATAAACGTATCATTTCGTATCGCATCGCATCGCAATTCATAACTTAAATTACAATACTGAACAATCTGAATATTAATAATATTAATGCTACAACTAAAAATATATAGATCAGGCCCACCTAGACCCCATCCCGGATAGGATACCAGTAACAAACTTCCAGCAATAACTGAAATATAAAATAAAGATAGCTTTCTCCTGTTTTTATTTTTTTACAGAACACTAAGCAATAGTTGTACCCATGTCACAAAAACAGCAAGAAAAACAAACATATGAATGTCGCCAATCCCGTTACATTAAGCCTAAATAAACGCTCATTCCTAACAACCATATAATCCCATCTATTAAATCAGAATTTATAATAACGTAGTAATATATTCCCACCTGTGGAATAATCGCCCCCATTTTTCTGAGATTAATTGTTTATACTCCCCGCTACTCAACGCTGTGCTCTTTCTGATAGTTTGCCGCTGGCATATTTTTTGAGTTTAACTCTATTAAAAACAATTTAGCATGCAAAAGTCGAATGAAGAAAAAGTACTTCGGAAACCCCAGCATCAAAACCGGCCAGGAAGAGAGTTCAAAATGAAACCTGCTCCGCTGTATGACGATAAGAAAGCAAATTCATCAGGAAAATTAAGAGGGAAATGCGCATTGATCACGGGAGGCGACAGTGGAATTGGCCGGGCTGTTGCGGTCCTTTTTGCAAAGGAAGGAGCCGATGTTGTCATTGCTTATTATAATGAACATATGGATGCTGAAGAAACAAAAAAAACAATTGAAGAATATGGACAGAAATGCCTGCTAATTTCCGGTGACTTAAAGAAAGAACAATTTTGTAAATCGGTTGTTTCAAAAACAATTAAAAATTTAGGACAACTGGATATCCTTGTGAATAATGCTTCTGTGCAGTATGAAAGAAAAACGCTAAATGAGATAAGCACAAAACAATTACTGGAAACATTCCAGAGTAATTTATTTTCGATGTTTTGGATTACTAAAAATGCATTAAACCATATGCGAGCCGGCAGCGCTATTATCAATACCACATCTGTTACAGCATATCGCGGAAGCGCACATTTAATAGATTATTCCGCCACCAAAGGAGCAATTGTATCTTTTACGAGAAGTTTATCTGCAAATCTTGCAAACAAAAAGATCCGCGTGAATGCTGTTGCACCCGGTCCCATCTGGACACCTCTTATTGTTTCAAGCTTCAAAGCATCCAAAGTTTCTACGTTCGGAAGTGATGTACCAATGAAACGTGCCGGAGAGCCCGTAGAAATAGCGCCGTGTTACTTATTTCTTGCATGTGAAAATTCATCATATATGACCGGGCAGGTATTACATCCTAACGGAGGGGAAATTATAAATGGGTAACCAAATTTTTAACTAAAAAACTTTCATATGCGATCATTATGGACGGGTGCAATAGGTTTCGGGCTGGTAAATATCCCGGTTAAACTTTATAGCGCAACACAGGGAAGCGAATTAAACCTGGACATGCTGGACAAGAAAGATCACTCCAACATACGGTTCATGCGTGTGAATGAAAGATCCGGGAAAGAAGTAAGCTGGGAAAATATAGTAAAAGGATATAAATACAATGAAGAATATATCATACTCACTAAAGAAGATTTTGAACAAGCCAGTTCAAAAAAAACAGGATTGATGGAAGTTTCACATTTTGTTAAAGAAAATGAAATAGACAGTATGTATTATGAAATCCCCTATTACCTGGAACCAGAGAAAAGCGGTATAAAGGCATATGCTTTATTAAGAGAGGCATTGATAAAAACAGGGAAAGTAGGCTTAACAACTTTTGTGATGCGTAATAAAGAAAACCTGGCCGTTTTGAAGCCTGCAAAAAATGTAATTATTTTAAATCGAATACGGTTTGCTGAAGAAATAAGAGATACATCCGGCTTATCATTACCCGAAAAAATAACTTTAAAACCGGGAGAACTACAAATGGCTATTTCGCTGATCAATCAGTTTTCAGGACAATTTGATATTACCTGGTACAAAGACACTTATACAGCCTCTTTATTAAAACTGATAAAAGCTAAAGCCAAAGGAATAAAAATAAAACCTTCAAAATTGAAAATAGTACACAGAAAAACAGAAGATCTGATGGAACTTTTAAAAGCCAGTTTAGAAACTAAACAAAAAGCTTCCTGATGCAATTAGACAGCTATAATAAAAAGAGAAATTTTTTTAAAACCATTGAACCAAAAGGGAGAATTAAATCCCCTGCTTCAAAGTTATCTTTCGTAGTGCAGCGTCACAAAGCGTCTCACTTACATTATGATTTCCGGTTGGAGCTGGATGGTACATTAAAAAGCTGGGCTGTTCCCAAAGGGCCCTCTTTAAACCCTCATGATAAGCGATTGGCAATGATGGTGGAAGATCACCCATACGATTACAAAAATTTCAAAGGAATTATTCCTGAAGGTAATTACGGCGCTGGTATAGTTGAAATATGGGATACCGGTTATTATTCCGACCTTAACAATTCCGATAAAAAAACTGCAGAAAACCAATTGAGAGAGGGTTTAAGAAAAGGGAACCTTAAATTTAAATTGTATGGAAAAAAGCTAAAAGGTGAATTTGCTTTAGTAAAGCTAAAAGGAAAAGAAAGTAACGCCTGGTTGTTGATTAAACATAATGATGCGTATGCCTTACATAAAGAATATTCCAGTGAAACATATACCCCAAAGAGCTCACCGATAAATAAATGGCTGCAATTACATAGTAAATCGGTTAAAAAAAAAGTAAAAGCCTTTCCCTTGCCGGTAGAAAGCAAAAAGCTCTCCGATTATATAAAACCAATGCTGGCAAAGGAAACAGAGAAGCCCTTTGATGATAAAGATTGGTTGTATGAAATTAAATGGGATGGGTACCGCACTATTGCGGAGCTAAAGGATGGAAATATTCAGTTGTATTCCAGGAATGGAATTACGTTTAATAGCTCTTACCCGTTAGTAATAAAAGAACTAAAAAAAATAAACATCAACGCTGTACTTGACGGAGAAATTGTTGTAATGGACGAGGATGGAAATCCGAATTTCCAATTGTTACAGGACCATGAAAACAATAGGAAATATGCCATTTGTTATTATGTGTTCGATATTTTATTCCTTGCCGGCAAAAATATATGCAGCTCTCCTCTCTGGGAAAGAAAAAAATTATTAAAAAAAATAATCAAAAAAAATGACGTGGTAAAATATTCCGATCACATATCGGAAAAAGGGAAAGATTTTTTTAATGTAGCAATGAAACGAAACCTGGAAGGCATAGTGGCCAAAAAAGCAGATAGTGAATATTATCCGGGTAAAAGAACCAAAGAATGGCTCAAGATCAAAAATCATAAATCGCAGGACGCAATTATTGCGGGCTTTACCAAACCCACAGGCTCAAGAAAACACTTTGGAGCGTTAGTATTGGGTGTGCTGGATGGAAGTTCCCTGAAATATATTGGTCATACGGGATCGGGCTTCGATAATCAGTTATTAAAAGAAGTATCGGACCTGCTGACTCCTTTGATCCGGGATACGTCACCATTTGATAAAACGGTGAAAACAAACAGGCCTGTAACCTGGGTCAAACCGGTATTGGTATGTGAAATAAAATATTCTGAATGGACAAAAGACGGAATAATGCGTCATCCCATCTTTTTGCGTTTACGGCCGGATAAATCCCCCAAAGAAACAACACTACAGGTTCCTCAGGAAGCAATCCCTGCATCAGGAGAAGAAGAAGATAAAATTTATTCCTTCGGCAACATCCGGGTTCAGACAACCCATACCAACAAAATATTCTGGCCGGAAGAAGGTATTACCAAGGGAGATGTGATCAATTACTATATGAGTATTTCCGATTATATCCTACCCTATTTAATAAACAGACCTCAATCATTAAAACGGAATCCAAACGGGATCAAGGATAACGGTTTTTTTCACAAGGACGCCGGGCATGAAGCTCCTCCATGGGTAAAAAGTTTTGAAATATTTTCAGAATCAGCAAATAAGGATATTGATTATATCCTTTGCAACAATAAAGCAACCTTAACTTACATGAATAACCTGGGATGCATTGAAATTAATCCCTGGCATTCAACAATTAGTGCACTTAATAAACCGGATTACTTAATAATTGACATTGACCCTTCTGATAAAAACAATTTTGAACAGGTAATTGAAGTTGCAAATGTTATCCACGACATTCTTGAAAAAAGGAAGATTACAAATTTCTGCAAAACATCCGGTGCAACCGGTATGCATATCTACATTCCTATGGGCAAAAAATACGACTACGATCAGGTTAAATATTTTGCCCAGATCATTTGTATAATAGCGAACGAACAACTGCCTGCATTTACAAGCATAGAAAGAAACCTGCAAAAACGGGGTGAAAAGATATACCTTGATCACCTCCAAAACCGCAGAGGGCAAACCATAGCTTCGGTATACAGTTTACGACCCATTGCCGGTGCAACCGTTTCCACGCCGCTAAAATGGTCTGAAGTTAAACCAACTCTTTCTCCTAAACAGTTTGACATTTATACACTTCCTCAACGGTTAAAAAAAACCGGCGACATATTCTCAGGGATTTTAGGTACAGGGATTGACCTTAAAAAATGCTTGAAACAACTCGACAAATAATCCCTGGGGAAAGAATTTATTCCTTAAATATATTATTGTGCCCAGGACTGGATTCGAACCAGCACGGTTTCCCGCCACCCCCTCAAAGTGGTGCGTCTACCAATTTCGCCACCTGGGCCTAATTAAAACAAAAACACAAAGAACATTAAGTTTATACAGGGTAACTCAACCCGCAAGATCGCTTCCCGCCATCACCTCAAAGGGGATGTCTCTACCAACCTGCCTGGGTGTGTTATTATGGATTGTAAGTTGTTGGTTGTCTATTTATGATCAACCAACAACCTTAAAGTTATTTTGATTCAAGAACCTTCATTTCTACCCTTCTGTTCTGTGCCATACCTGCCACATCTGGCTTTCCATTGGGAAGTGTATTTTTGGCAACGGGCTGAGAAGGACCATAACCTTTTGCAACCATTTGTTTAGCCCTGATCCCTTTTTTAACAAGGTAAGTCACAACCGCGTTAGCCCTGTCCTGTGACAATTTTATATTTTTCTTTTCATCACCCACGTTATCTGTATGGCCAGCGATCTCGATCACAAGATCAGGGTTTTCCTTCATCAGGGTGTAAAGCTTTTCCAGCTCAATCTGAGATTGTTTGCTGATAAGCGATTTTCCACTTGCAAAGAAAAGATTCTTCAGGGTGATCTTTGTTCCTTTTTGTATCGGCTCGAGAACAATCACTTTATTGATCTCAGAATAAACAGGTTCCTTTGGTACGTTCACATTTTCCGATTGAAACAGGTAACCCTCCGCTTCATACGACAAGTAATAGTTCTGACCTCTCTGAAGAACAAAATAATACATACCGTCTGTCGCGTTCGAATAATATGTAGCCACCAGTTGTCCTGTATTATTATCCTTTATTGTGATCTTGGCACCGGGTATCGGCTTTGCATCCTTGTTGGTAATGGTACCACTTACAGAAACAGTTCCCAACGTTTTACTTTCAAAGTTGATCGACTTAAGACCGATCTCACGTTCGATTTCCTGATAAGAGGAACCTGGTTCAATTTTAATTGTTTCAGATACGGGTTGAAAACTTTCCGCTTCATATGTTACATTGTATGTTTTTCCTGACGCACCCGGACTAAGCGTAATGATATATTTACCCGTCTTGGAATTAGGACGAACTTCCTGAACAATTGTTCCGGTTTCCACATCAGTAGCTGTGATCCTTACAGAAGAAGCGGAAGCAACATCCGACTTCCCGTCAAAATTCAGATACCCTTTTAAAAGGGTTATCGGTTCTGATACAGCTGACTCAAGCGTTATGCGGTAAATATCTTTATCGCCCCTGCCTCCCGATTTTGAAGATGAATAATAAGCGTGGCGGCCATCGGTGGTTGGCACATAAAAGATATCATCATCCGATGTATTGATAGGATATCCCATACTAACCGGGGCAGACCACTTGCCTTCTTCATTGTTTTTAGAAGTATAAAAAATATCGAACCCACCCATCGTTTTATGTCCGTTGGAACTGAAATAAAGTGTTACACCATCCGGATGAATAAAAGGAGAATCTTCATCATAAGCCGTGTTAACGGTAGGGCCTAAATTTAACGCAAGACTCCACTGTCCGTTCGGAAGTTTAACACAACGATAAATGTCACGTCCTCCCTGTCCACCTTTTCTGTCACTCACAAAATAAATTGTATTTCCGTCCGCAGATATACAGGCATGTGTTTCCCAGAAAGGAGTGTTGATATCCGAAGCTAACGGAATCGGGATCGTCCACTTGTCTCCCTCAAGGCTGCTGGTGTACAAATCACCGCCATTACTATCCTTATATATGAACATTTGCTGACCGTCAGTTGAAACGCTTACACAAGCCTCGTTACTGTTTGTATTTATCGGCGATCCGATCGGAACTGCAGTAGACCAGCTTCCATCCTTCTTTTTATAGCTTATATAAATATCTTCGTAGAACTGGTCGTCAATTGTTTTTTCGCCGCCGGTGCTGCCGGGCCTTCGTGATGTAAGGATCATGATAGACTCGTCTGCGGAAAGCAGAGGACTGTAGTCGGGATATTCCGTATTAATGCTGTCACCCAGATTTTCAATAGTAACACTGGCAGGATTTTTCATCATTTCTATAGCATTGTACGATGCGTCAACCTGGCGGTCCAATTGTTTCAGATCCGACTCATTAGGTTTAGCGAGATCCTTGTACTTACCAAAGCTTTCACCTGATTCTTTGAACTTCCCCACCAAACGATAAGCTTCTCCCAGGTAATAATGGGCCATCATTGGTGCCTTTTTCTCGGTCGGTTCAAAATCCGAATACTTTTTACTTACACCCTGAACAGCCTTTTCAAGATAATATACGGCCTTTGGCTTTTCTGATGCGGAATTCAGATAACACAATCCCACCTTGTAATTTATGTTTGCATTTGTAGAATCAATGTAATAAGCCTGGAGAAAATTTCTCAAAGCCATGGGATAATTTTTCTCAAGAAGTAAAAAATTTCCTTCCGTAAACTTTTCGCGGTATTTGGTTTTGTTTCCCTGACCAAATAAAATTGATGAAACTCCAAACAGCGCAAGAAGCATTAATTTAGTTTTCAGATTCATAGTGTATTGGTAAATTATATAATATTAATATATAGTGTTTATTTTTGTGAATTAGTTTTTGTTCCCTGAACAATCATTTTAAACTCAACTCTCCTGTTTTTCTGACGACCATCAGGATTATCTGTTTTATCCGGATTTTCATTAGGCGCTATTGGCTGACGTTCACCTTTACCAATCGCTTTCATACGTTTAGGATCGATTCCTTTGGAAGCAAAATAATCGATGGTCGCTTTCGCGCGTTTATAAGATAAATTCATATTAAACTGGTCGGCACCTTTAGAATCAGTATGGCCATTTACTTCCATTCTAATATTCTTATTCTCATTCAGGTAATTATATATATCATCCAGTTTCGCTTTAACTTCATCACGCAACAGGGACTTGGCAAAGTCGAATAAAACAGGTTCAAAGCTTCTCGCATCCGCAACCTGAGCATTTGTCGTTGCAGTTGTTCCACTTGTTGTCGTTGCAGTTGTTCCACTTGTTGTTGTGGTTGCAGTTGTTCCACTTGTTGTTGTGGTTGCAGTTGTTGTTGTACTCGTACCGGTTGTTGTTCCTGTAGCAGAAGTGGCGGTGCCGGCTGATTTCACAGTATCCTTAGCCGAAACAAAAACTGTCTTCGTAGTATCTCCCACAATATCAGTAAATGTAAACACCCTGAAATTCAGTGTGGTCTTATTCTGATCAAGTGATTTAACCAATGCTGAATAAGCAGCTTGTTTATCAGGCATCCCTGCGAGTACAGGATTCGCATTCACAACACTGTCAACATCAAAAAATGCGGTGTAAATGGTTGTCAGCTGTTTTGTGGATCTGCCATCTGCCGACTTAAAAGCTTCGTAATTCACTTCGTTGTAAAAAGGTTTTTTGTAGTTCTGATTAGGAACCTTTACGTCAACAGAATGTGTTTTGTAGCCCGGAGCCTCAATGGTTAAGGTAAAATCATCCGGCGCCAATAAAGTTAATTTATGAAGACCGGGAGTACCTGCTGCTGAATACGAACCTGTATCCAAAGGAGGTTTATGACCGCGGGTCCTGATTACAGTATTGATAGGTGTTAAAGCATTCCCTTCCTTGACAAAAGCGTATAAAAATGTTTCGGGAAGAAAAGATAAAACGTAAATGTCGTAATCACCAAAAGTATCATCCTTGATGGATGACAGGTAGGCGCGGGTTTCGCTGGCATTCATCACAAAAAATATATCATCGGCACCTGTGTTGGTAGGATAACCCAGGTTCTGGGGCTTTGTCCATTTCCCATCCGCTAATTCCGACTTAAATATATCATAGCCTCCCATGCTACTATGGCCCTGTGATGAAAAGTAAAGTGTTTTACCATCGGAAGTAATGAATGGTGCATCCTCATCGTATTCCGTATTAATGTTCTCCCCAAGGTTCGTACATGGTCCCCAGGTATTATCGGGCTGCCTGGCAGAAACATAAATGTCTTTTCCTCCACTGCCACCCGGACGATCACTTACAATATATAGCAACTTGCCATCATTGGTCATGCTGCAACTGGGTTGAAAGCTTCGCTTTTCATTAACATTATCATTCAATTTAACAGGTGTTCCCCATTTTCCTCCATCAAACCTGGTCTCATAAATAAAATTATCACGGTAAATAAAAAGCGTTTTGCCATCAGGTGATAATGAGATCGCGGCATCATGGTCGCGGGTATTTATCGACGATCCGATTTGCCTTGACTTAGACCAAAAAACATAGAACAGGTTGTGCTTCTCTTTCTTTTCAGCCGAGTCAAGACTTTGCACGCTCCAGCCTTCCGATACTTTATCGGCTATATAAATATCCTCATAATAAAAGCCATCAAGGGTGGTGAGACTACCGGTCCCCTCTTTACGTTTAGATGTAAATATCAATTTCGATTCATCAGATGAAATAACAGGAGCATATTCGGGGTTATTGGTATTTATTCTTGGACCCAGATTGAATATCCGTACACTTTTAGGATCCTGAATATATTTTTTACCATTGTTACACTGCTCTATAGCACGGTCAACATCGCTTGAAGCCCCATTGCCATTTTTTTCAGACTTTACTGACTTTTTAAGCATACTGAAATAAGAGATCGCTTTATCAAACTGGTTCAGCATCTGGTAAGACGTTCCCAGGTAATAATATACTTCGGGAACGGTATCTTTTCCCCAGCTTTTTACAGCAGCTTCAAAATACGGAATACCCCTTGTTTTGTGCGAAGAGAAAAAATAACAAATACCTGTACGGTTATTGTATTTTACATTCGAGGGATTCGCATCGGCAAGCTCCTTATACAATGGAAGGGCTTCCCAGTAATTCTCAATTGAGAAAAGAAGATCAGCTTTTTCCGCCTTTCGCCTGGTACTTCCGTCACTTTCCTGTGCAAAAACCAGAATATGAGAAAACCCCAAACCAACGATAAACAGTGACAGTAGTTTTTTTCTATGCATATTAATTAAATATTTATTAAAACTTATCCTGATTTATTTTTTGATCTTAATAGCGTCAGGAACCTTGATCTTTTCTATGACGTCCAATTCACCTTCGGTACTTAAAATACGGTATTCTACCCGTCGGTTCAATTGCATACCAACCTCATCATCCTTACCATTCGGCCTGGTATTTTTGGCAATCGGTTTGGTCTCACCATAACCAACAGCCACCATGCGCTTTACATCGATACCTTTTTTAACAAGGTAATCGACCACCGACTGCGCACGGGATTGAGATAATTTCATATTAAAATCATCATTGCCTTTTGAATCGGTATGCCCGGAAATCTCAACAACCAATTGTGATTTTTCCTTCAGCATACTGTAAAATTTGTCGAGTTCAATGCGCGAAATAGGACGTAACGTAGCTTTATTGTAATCAAAGAAAATATTTTTCAATGTTACACGCTGCCCTACTGTGACAGGCTTTAACTCAATAAATGTATTGATCAGGTTATATGTTGAATCTTTGGGTACGATCATATTCTCGGATTGCAGCAGGTAACCTTCGGCCTGGTATGAGATATTGTAATTGCCACCGGGAGGAAGAATGAACAGATAATATCCGGTTTTTGAATTTGGAAAATAAGTGCCGACCAATTGACCTGTTTCATTATCGATAACTGTAATTTCCACATTAGTAACAACGTTTCCGCTAACACCTTTAATCTTTCCTTTATATACAGTAAGCGGAGTTTCTTTTTGTTCAGGAAAAGTGATCATGTAAATATCTTTTTCACCATATCCTCCGGCTTTAAAAGATGAATAATAGGCGCGCTTATTATCCGCCGTAGGAGTATAAAAAATATCGTCATCGGTGGAGTTAACAGGATAGCCGATGTTTACAGGTTCGGTAGATTTATCCGTCTCATAATTTATCGTACAGAAAAAGATATCGAAACCGCCCATACTTTTGTGTCCGGTCGAACTGAAAAACAAAGTGATACCATCGGGATGAATGAATGGCGCATCTTCATCGTACGGAGTATTTATTGAAGGGCCCAGGTTAACCGCTTTACTCCACTGACCATTCGGCAACATCTTACTCATGTAAATATCCCGCCCGCCAAAGCCCCCATCACGATTACTTGCGAAGAAAAGCCGTGTTCCATCAGCCGATATAGTTGCGCTTGGTTCCCAAAGCTGGGTGTTAATATTCTCACTCATCTTAGCCGGAACCGACCATGCTCCGCCCTGCAGCATACTGGTGTAAATATTTCCATCTCCCCCATCATCTCTATATATAAGAAGTTTTTGACCGTCAACCGAAACACCGATCGTTGCTTCATGTCCATTGGTATTGATCGGAGCGCCAATGTTAGCGGCAAGTGTCCAGGCCGAATCCTTTTTGGTACAGAAATAAATATCCTCAAAATATTTTCCGTCATCGGGGTCCACACCTCCGCCCATTGTGTTGGGCCTGCGTGATGTAAAGAACAAAGAGGCTTCATCAGCCGACAAAACAGCCGAATAATCCGCGTAAGGGGAATTCACATTGGGTCCAAGGTTATCGATCTTAATGGTTACCGGAGACGCGACAAGTACTTTCGCATTGTTACACATTTCGATCTGGTGATTGACCGTATTAATCATTTTCAAATCGGTCTCGGCAATATATGATTTGAATTTCTCAAAGTTAGCGATGGCATAATCCAACTGGTAATTCAAGTGGTAGGCATGCGCCAATTGATAGTACACGTCAATCGGAGCGCTTTTTTCACTGAACGCATCTTCTTTTGCAGAGGGAGAAGTGTTTTTAACCGCACGTTCAAGGTAAGAGATCGCGCTGAGTTTATCCGTAAGTGAGTTCAGATAACATACTCCGATTTTATAAGCAACGTTGGCGTTATCCTTTAAAGTCGTATCAACCCTTACATAGAGGGGGAGTGCCAGATTATAACGCTGCTCCACAAAATGCTTTTCAGCTTCGTCAAATAATTTCCTGGTTTCAGCACTTTCAGGCTTCTGCGACCATGAATTAAACGCAGGTATGCACAGAGAGGTCATCAATATGTATCGAAATAATCGCATCATTATCACTTATATGGTTCTGTTAATATCAAATTGCTCAAGATAATCGGCTACACGCTTTACAAAACTTCCGCCCAAGGCTCCGTCAATGATACGGTGATCGTAAGCATGAGACAAAAACATCATATGCCGGATCCCGATGGTATCGCCCTGCGGAGTTTCTATAACCACCGGTTTTTTGGTAATTGTGCCGACAGCCATTATAGCAGCTTGCGGCTGGTTTATTATAGGCGTACCCATTATATTTCCAAAAGTCCCGACATTGGTAAGCGTATATGTGCCGCCATGTATCTCATCCGGAGTAAGCTTGTTGTTACGGGCCCTGTTAGTCAGGTCGTTCACTGCATTCGCTAACCCCAAAAGATTCAACTGGTCCGCTCCTTTGATCACGGGAACAATAAGATTTCCGGAAGGCAACGCCGCTGCCATTCCTATGTTTATGCTCTTACGCCTGATAATATTTGTACCATCAACGGAAACGTTGATCATAGGAAAGTCTCTTATCGCTTTAACAATGGCTTCAATAAAGATCGGAGTATATGTTAACTTAATTCCATCCCTTTTTTCAAATGCAGCTTTCGCTTTTTCCCGCCACTTCACAATATTGGTAACATCGGCTTCCACAAATGAGGTAACATGGGGTGATACATGTTTGCTCATCACCATGTGTTCGGCAATAAGCTTCCGCATCCGGTCCATTTCAATGATCTCATCATTGCCGCTTACCGATATGGTTGGTCGTTGAATAGTTTGGCTTTGCACTTGTGCAGTGCCATTTGATTTAACCTGAATAGAAGGTGACGGCTTTCCCTTAGCAGGAATATAAGCGAGAATATCATTCTTTGTAACGCGACCGTCTTTTCCTGTTCCTGAAATAGCCTCAAGTTCGGCTATGCTTACACCTTCCTGGGTGGCTATACTGCGCACAAGCGGTGAATAAAATTTACCCGTTGAAGAGGTCCGGTCCACACGACCTGAGGACATTCCTGCGACGGGAGAAGCAGTTACCGGTTTTGAAGCGACCTGAGCGGAAACTACGGAAGCTTTCGGCATATCAGCTGAAACCGGGCTAACGGCATCAGATGATATAAGCGCAACAGCTTTTCCAACCTGCACTACATCACCCTGCTTATACAACTGTTTCACCAAAATCCCTTCAAAATTCGATGGTATTTCAGAATCCACTTTATCAGTTGCGATCTCCAATACAGGCTCGTCCATAGCAACTTTATCGCCCTCATTTTTGAGCCATTTAATAATTGTTGCTTCAGCTACGCTTTCGCCCATTTTGGGCATTATCAACTCAACTTGTCCCATTTGTTAAAAACTACTTTATAATCAGGATATTAACAAATACAAAAATAACTGAATATTTAATATACACAACTTCCAAACACTACTATTTTCATATGCAAATTATTGATAGAAAATGAGTTAAAGACTTATTTATCGGCCAAACACCCGTTTTGTTTTGTAACAATTATGCGTAAGTTTGAACTGCCTGTACCATCTCCATGAATTCTTTAAAAAAATACTGGACTATATTAAGAAGGATCCGCCTCCTGCATATGTTGAATAATTTCGCTAACTATTCACTTCTTAAGAAGAATAAACCCCTTTACAAAAAATACAACATTCCAAAAAGTGTTTTAAAAAGCATTTCACACAAGGATTTCAGACATGCAGTCGCCGGAAAACCCTGGCTGGATTCGGAAAACAGCATGGAACAACTGAACAAGTCGGATGAGCTGAAAAAATTCGACCCGGATACGCAACAACAATTATTATGCTGGCCTGAAAAAGGTTATGCTTTACTAAAAGGTTTTGTTGAACCGGAT
>JACPDY010000039.1:0-18470 GCA_016183775.1 Bacteroidota bacterium | reverse complement strand
TTGTTGACGAAATAAATGCAGACCTCGAAATATTAATTAAAAAAGGGGAGATCGCTTATGACTATACCAATACCCGCGTCATGAACCTGTTCCGCCGATCGGAAGCAGCGAAAAAGATCGCGACTGATGAACGACTGTTAAAAATACTGGGCTTCATTCTTGGCAAACCTGTTGCTCCATTCCAGACAATAAATTTTATTTACGGCAGCCAGCAAAAAACACATTCAGATTCCATACATATGACAACTCACCCGCTTGGTTACCTTGTCGCTACGTGGATCGCGCTCGAGGATCTTGAACCCGGCTGTGGACTTTTGCATTATTACCCGGGCAGCCATAAACTGCCTTATGTAATGGGAGATGATTTTGAAAACAACAATACTCCGCTGATGGTCGGAGATGATTTTTACGGCAACTATGAAAAGAAGATCGGAGAAATTATTTCCGCCGAAGGCTTACAAAAAGAAATATTCTCAGCTAAAAAAGGGGATTTGTTTATCTGGCATGCAAATTTGTTACATGGCGGTGAACCAAGAACCAATCAAACTGCAACGCGAAAAAGTCTTGTAACACATTACTTTTGCGATGGAGATGTAATTAATTACCACGAAATAACCCAGCGGCCGGCGGTGGTGAAAAGTGTTAGCTGCCAAGATCCTTAAATCCCCTGAACAGAATTTTAAAGTCATTGGACAGCTTATAATCCTTGGCGTACAACATGTCTATACGATCCGCAGTTTCCTTGTTCAGATTTTTCCCAAGTACTACAGATGGCGTTAAAACACCCCTTTTTACAGCGGGAAGCGTCTCATGATCTGTATAGCCGATCCAGGACTTTTTACCCAGAAGCACAAGAACAATATTCCGGAAAAACAGTAAAGGCTGTTTAATAAACGGAATCATAAAAACAAAAAACGGAATAAACACAAGGCCGGTAACAAGATCGAAAGTTCGTTTTAGCCGTCTATTCTCCGGTTTAGTGATGGAATTCACATCGATCGTATAAAGATCGCCCGAAGTATCAATGGAGTTACTGCCAATGACAGAAAGACTTTCGGGCGGAGCTATCTTATAATCCACCTGTGCGTTTCCCATTTGCAGCATCAGGCTGATGATCTGCTGTGCTGCAATATCTTTCGCACAAAATATTATCTCATCGATTTCGTATATCTTAATATAATCGGGTAACTGCTCAATGCTGCCAATATTATATTTATTGTTCACGTCTGCTTTATTGGTGCTGATGTAACCAACAAACGATGTTTTAATAGTGGTTTGCTTGAGCAACTGATGTACCCTGTCGGACTCCTCAAGGCTGCCTATAATAACAATGCGTTTGCTCTCATTCTCGCTCAGACGGTATGGCTTAATATCAAACACATGCAGCAATAGCCGGAGACCTGTTGTTGAAGTGAGCGCCCATGCAGCACCGATGAGGATAAGCGCGCGCGAAAAGCGATAGATCTCAGGCAAAAGTGAATAAATGATCAATATTATTCCTGTACCAATTAAAATTCCACGCGCCAGTTTTGAAAGCCGTATGGGTTTATCGTAGCCGCCATTCAGGTAAATGGCCATTATCCAAATGATGAGGTAGCATGAAAACGCAATGTAAACAAGGCTTTCAAGGTAGGAACCGGTAACTTCCGCGTACCGGACATTTTTTTCATAATAATCTTTAATAAACAATAACCCTCCCATTACGATAGCCGCATCCAAAATGGGAAGAGTCATCGCTACAGCCATACGCCTGAATATGGCCATGCCCGCCCGTATGTATATCGCAATATGAATTAAAAAGGAAAATAGTTTGGCATGATTCTGAGAAAAATGCTTTTGCGCAAAAATGATCATCGCATTGTAAAAAACAAATACATAATTGATGCTGCTTTTGCGCGTGCTCTCTCCTTTATAATGAATAATGCGGGTTTCAGGGAAGTAATAATTTTTATATCCTGCCTGGGTGATCCGGAATGAAATGTCAATATCCTCTCCATACATGAAAAAGGTCTCATCCAATAAACCGATCCTGTCAAGCACCGATTTACGAAGCATCATGAAAGCCCCTGCTAATACATCCACTTCACTGGTCTTATCATTATCCAGGAATCCTAAATGATAACGGCCAAACAATTTTGAGTTTGGAAAAAGTGCCGCCAGTCCGAATACCTTATAAAATGCTACGGAAGGAGTCG
Source organism: Bacteroidota bacterium (assembly GCA_016183775.1). Classification (NCBI taxonomy): domain Bacteria; kingdom Pseudomonadati; phylum Bacteroidota; species Bacteroidota bacterium. The sequence continues at coordinate 16,275 of JACPDY010000039.1, read as the reverse complement.
GCAATCCCCGTTTCGATTCCGGTAGAAAATTTCCTTTTCCATCTAGCATCTTCACCCCCAGCCCTCCTGCATCGGGGTGTTCATCCATGAATTTTATCGTTTTGATAAACGTATCTTCTTCAACAACTGTATCGGGATTGAGCAGTAATACATACTCTCCTTTCGCGATGCGAATGGCCTGGTTATTCGCGAATGAAAACCCGGCATTCTTTTTATTTTCAATTAAATGCACTTCCGGAAATTTTTCTTTCACCATCCGCACAGAGCCATCAACCGAATTGTTATCTACCACAAACACTTCAGATGAAATATTCTTTAACGCAGTGCGCACGGAATGCAAACACTGCTCCAAAAAGAACTCCACGTTGTAATTAACAATTATGACAGATAATTTAACGCTCATAAATTATTTGGAGGACAACCCCTTTTCGTAAAGTGTGCGATTAATAATAGAGCGCCCCAAAGTAATTTCATCCGCAAACTCCAACTCATCTCCGATTGAAACACCACGGGCAATTGTGGAAATCATAATATTAAAATCCTTCAGCTTTTTATATATATAAAAATTTGTCGTATCACCTTCCATGGTTGTACTCAACGCCATTACAACTTCTTTTATTTCACCATTTTTAACTTTTTCAACCAGCGATTCAATGTTAAGATCATTTGGACCTATCCCATCCATTGGTGAAATAATACCCCCTAATATGTGATATACACCGTTATACTGGCCCGTGTTCTCAATGGCCATTACATCGCGAATATCTTCTACCACACAAACAAGGCTGTGATCACGCTTATGGCTGCTGCATATATCACACAATTCACGATCCGAAATATTATGACAGCTTTTACAATACTTTAATTCCCGTTTAAGTTTCATGAAGGTCTCGCTGAAGTTAGCTACATCCTTATCGTTCTGCTTAAGGAGGTGTAAAACAAAACGCAATGCTGTTTTACGGCCAACCCCGGGTAGTTTTGCAAATTCGTTTACGGCATTCTCAATTAACCGGGATGGAAAGTTCATAGTAATCTAAAATAACGAAACCAATTTTTGTTTTAGTAAAGGAAGGTCTGTATGAATTGTCTGATAAATCGTAGAAATTGATTCTATAATATCCTGGAGATAAACTTTGTCGTCACGCATTTTCAAAGGATTGCAATCGCGTTTTTTAAAACATTTTCACGAATAGAATTTTTAATCGCGCTAAACTCGACTATATCAATTTTCCGGGCAATTTTTTTTGATAATTCTGATTCCATTTTTAAAATATCAAATAGAGTCACCGGCCCGGATGGTTCAATGAGAATATCAACATCACTATTAATCTGTTCCTCTCCTCTTGAAAATGAACCAAAAAGAGCAGCTTTTTTTATAGGGTATTTTTTTAAAGTATCGCGAATTATCGCCTTAAGATTTTCCAGAGACATGAACAAATTTAATAAAAGATAGCGAGCTAATATCATACAGCCGGCAAGAATATGCCGTAAACACCAAACATAATTCTAACTAAGCCATCCTTTTTACTTTTATTTTAATTGATTGGATGGCAAGTTAGTATAATGTGTATACTTGCGAAAACAATCACACATTGAGATTTTACAGAAATACAGTTTTCGCGGTTATCCAGGTACTAAAAGAAGTATTCATTGAGAAACGCTACGCAGATAAAGTAATTGAACATGTCCTTAAACAAAACCCCAAGTGGGGCGCACGCGACAGGCGTTTTATTGCCGAAAGCTCATACGAGATCATACGCTGGTGGAGACTGATAAAGGAATGTGCGGGAGCGCCTGAAAACAATGAACAAAACCTGTGGAAAGTATTTGGAACCTGGTGCGTACTGAATGAGATCGGTCCGCCGGATTGGGATGAATTCAGCAAAATTGATCCGGAAAAGATCCGGAAAAATTATGAGCGTGCCCGGCACCAGTTTAAATTGCGCGAATCCATTCCCGACTGGATGGATGAGATGGGCAGGGCTGAATTACCAGCCAAATGGGAAGATGAGGTACATGCTTTGAATCAGCAGGCAGATGTGGTACTTCGTACAAATACACTAAAAACAACCCGGGAACAGCTTGAAAAGGCATTAAAAGAAAGTGATGTTGAAACCGAAACAATCAGTTGGTGCCCGGATGCCTTGGTGCTGAACAGGCGGCAAAATGTATTCAGGCTTCCTTTATTTAAAGAAGGTCATTTTGAAGTGCAGGATGCTTCCTCGCAAAACGTTAGTTTATTTTTGCAAGTGGAACCGGGCATGCGTGTGATTGATGCCTGCGCAGGCGGAGGCGGAAAAAGCCTGTACCTTTCTGCTCTAATGAAAAACAAAGGCCGCATCATCGCGATGGATGTTGAACAATGGAAACTGGATGAACTCAAAAAACGCAGCCGCCGGGCCGGCGCAACGAATATTGAACCACGCTTAATTGATTCCACTAAAGCCATCAAGCGCCTGCATAATACAGCCGACCGGCTTTTACTTGATGTACCCTGTTCAGGAATGGGCGTGCTTAAACGCAACCCCGATGCTAAATGGAAACTCACTCCCGAATTCATTGACTCAGTAAAAAAAACACAACAGGAATTACTGGAAAGTTACAGCAATATGCTAAAACCGGGCGGACTAATGGTATACTCTACCTGCAGTCTGTTGCCAAGCGAAAACGAAAAACAGGTTGAGGCATTTCTGAGTATACACAAAGGACAGTATGAATTAGTAAAAGAAAAACGCCATTGGCCCAGTGAAGGGTTTGACGGGTTTTATATGGCGCTTATTAAAAAATTGAATTAATAATTCACGCTACACTTCGGCTCCGATCAGTGTCCCGTCTCCGGGTTTTAATTTGTAATTTTCTTTTAAGATGCCTTGGACTTCACTTTCATCATTGAATTTGAAGCAAAAGGGAAAGACACTGTATTATATGTAACCCATATAAATGTTCCTGATAAACATCTTATAGATATTAATAAAGGCTGGCACGACTTTTACTGGAAAGCCCTGAAAGAAATAAAGAAAAAAAGCAGGCTGATCATTCCACCTGCTTTTTATTATTAAATATTTTAGATTCTCACTTCAACAAATTCTCCAACGCAGTATCATACATCTCATGTGCATCAGCAACGGTAAGCAATGTTTCGTTATCAACTTTAAACTCAGAGCCTGTAACAAAACCAAGTTTAATAAATTTCACTTCGAGATTTTTTAATAATTTGATCAGGTCGGTCTCGTGTTCTTTTTTAACGGATACCACTACCCTGCTCTGCGCTTCACCAAACAGGAAAGCATCTTTACGGATATTTTTGTCGGTAAAAATTTCAAAACCCAGGTTATGCACAATAGCGCTTTCGGCGAGCGTTATAAATAAACCTCCATCCGATACATCGTGAACCGATTGTACAATTTTAGATTTGATAGCCACTTTTACCGCTTGCTGTACATTGTACTCTTCATCGAGGTTAAAATACGGGGCAGGCGTATTTTTTATTTTGTGAAATGAATACACATATTCCGATGAGGCAATATCATTCTTCGCTTCACCTATCATATAAATGATATCGCCTTCATTTTTAAAATCCAATGTCATTACATTTTTTTTGTCGGGTAAAATACCAAGCATACCTATTGTTGGTGTCGGGAAAACCGGACCTTCATACGACGATTGATTATAAAAGCTTACATTTCCACCGGTCACGGGCGTTTGGAATTTTAAACAGGCAGCCCCCATACCTTTAATAGCACCAACAAATTGCCAGTACACTTCAGGATTGTATGGATTCCCAAAGTTCAAACAGTTTGTTATCGCGCTGGGCTCACCTCCGCTGCATACAATATTACGTGCAGCTTCCGAAACTGCGATTGCACAACCCGTTTCAGGATCGGCGTTCACATAACGCGCGTTGCAATCAACTTTGAGAGCGATCGCTTTATTGGTTCCCTTAATATTTACAATAGCTGCGTCAGACGGTGCATTGGTACTCATATTCACAGTCCCCACCATTGAATCGTATTGATTGAATACCCAGCGTTTCGACGCTATGTTAGGGTGAGATAATAAATGTTTCGCAACCGGTTTAAGGTCTTTAGGTTCTTCAACCTGGTCGATGTTGAATTTTTTTGCTTCAGCAAAATAGGAAGGTTCTTTAAATTCACGTTTATAAATGGGTGCGCCGCCGCCAAGCACCAATGATTCAGCGGGTACATCCGCGACTAATTCCTCATTCATAAAATACTGCAGGCGATCGCCCTTGGTCACTTCACCTATCTGCACGCAATTCAGATCCCATTTATCAAATACTTTTTGAATATCTTTTTCTTTGCCTTTCTTCACGACAATAAGCATGCGCTCCTGCGACTCGGACAACAATATCTCCCAATCCTTCATATTGCCTTGACGCGTCGGTATCTTATCCAGCCATATCTTCATCCCATGCTTGCCTTTAGCGCTCATTTCAGAGGTTGAACAGGTAATACCGGCAGCACCCATATCCTGCATGCCAATAACAGCACCTGTTTTAATAACCTCAAGAGATGCCTCAAGTAATAATTTCTCCTGGAACGGATCTCCTACCTGTACAGCAGGAAGATCTTTCGCTGAATCTTCCGTAATATCTTTCGACGCAAAAGCCGCTCCGTGAATGCCATCTTTACCGGTTGCAGACCCCACAATAAATACAGGATTTCCTGCACCATAGGATGTGGCCGAAACCGTTTCGCCTGCTTTTACAATACCGGCACTCATGGCATTCACCAATGGATTTGCATTATAACACTCATCAAAGAAAACTTCACCTCCAACAGTGGGGATACCAAAAGCGTTACCATAATCACCAATGCCTTTTACAACACCTTTGATGAGCCATTTTGTTTTTTCGAGTTTCAGATCGCCAAAACGCAATGAATTTAATTGCGCGATGGGACGCGCACCCATAGTAAATATATCGCGGTTAATGCCTCCCACGCCTGTCGCGGCACCCTGGTAGGGTTCCAGCGCTGAAGGGTGATTGTGTGATTCTATTTTAAAAGCGCAGCCAAGGCCATCACCGATATCAACCAGCCCGGCATTCTCTTCTCCGGCTTTGGCCAGCATGTGCGGACCATCCTTAGGCAATGTCTTCAACCATTGTATTGAATTTTTGTAAGAACAGTGTTCGCTCCACATTACGGAATAAATACTCAACTCTGTAAAGTTTGGTGTGCGGCCAAGCACTTCTTTTATCTTTTCGAACTCTTCGGGTAAAAGCCCGAGTTTTTTTGCGGTATCTGCTGTTGTGAGTTCTTCTTTAGTTGCCGTCATCATTACAAATCAGTATTAAATTAATATCAGCGTTTATACGATAATTAAATGAACGGCTAAATTAAGCATCCCTGCATAAGAAAGAGGTAAAAACATACCTATTACTTTTCAACATTTAGCCTAATTAATGAATAAAATCGTTAAAATCAACGAATAACAAATCAAGAATGAATTTACCTGATTGATGCCGGTTAAGATTCGTAAATTACGCACTTCTTTTAATTCATTTCAGGCAACAGAAAAGCCATGCTAATTATGCAATATTTACTTTGTTTAGCTTATATCGCATTCTTCATTTTTCTGATTCAACAGATAGGTTTTTTTGAAGTACCCGGACTATCACGCAAAGCTTTATCAGGAATATTTCTTTTTAAGATACTTGCCGGAATTACGCTGTGGGCCATCTACGCATACAAATACAATGACCGATCAACCTCGGATATTTTTAAATACTTTGATGACAGTAAAGTGATGTATGATGCGCTGTTAACCTCCCCCGCCGATTACTTTAAAATGCTGGCGGGTATCGGAAATGACACTCCTCATTTCGCCCGATACTATGATCAAATGAACAACTGGTACAACCATTTTAACAGCAACCTGTATAACGACAGCCACAGCATGATCCGCCTGAATGCCTTTATGCGCCTGTTTTCCATGGGCTATTATCATGTGCATATTGTTTTCATCTGCTTTTTATCGATGACGGGTCTTACCGGTATTTATCATTTTTTTGCTGATAAGCTAAACGACAAAAAAAAACTGCTCACCGCATGTATTTTTCTTGTTCCATCAGTTTTATTGTGGAGTTCGGGCATGGTGAAAGAAGCATTGATCATTTTTTTTATGGGTATTTTGCTGTATGCTTTCAAAAAATTGCTGAACGGACAGATGCAGTGGCTATCGCTTTTAATAATTACACTGATTATCTTTTTACTATTTGTTACAAAATTTTATGTATTAGTCGCCCTTACACCGGCTCTTGCAGCATTCGCGTGGGCTTACAAAAGCAGTATTCGCCTTATTTTTATGAAATACGCGGCGGTAATAAGCATTTATATTCTTCTGGGGCAGCTTGTCCGCATATTCATCCCGGCATATGACCCCATTGAAGTGATCCGTATCAAACAAAAAGATTTTTTACACATAAGTACTGCAGGAATCTACCTGAAAAATGACAGTATTACTGTTTTTATACATCCTTCCCAGAAAAGCATACTCAGCACAATTGATTCCACCAATTACAGTATTAAAACCGGAAGCCATTTTATTTACTTTAAAAACAATAAGGACGATACGCTGCGTGGTATAAGTAAAAGCGACACTATACAATTTGCATTTTTGAATGAAGTGCTTGAAACAGGCAGCAGAATATATTTACCAAAGATCACCGCCACACCGTGGAGTTTGCTGAAGGCTACTCCCGTGGCGCTTCACAATGCACTGTTTCGACCGGTACTATTGGGCAAACATTGGCTGATAAATATTGCCTCGGTTGAGAACTGGTTTATACTTTGTTTTATAAGCTGCTGCCTGTTGTTTTCAAAACCATTAAAAACGATCAACTGGAATTATGTTTTAATGGGATGCACGTTCTCATTGATGATGTACTTGCTTATAGGCTGGATAACACCCGTTTTAGGCGCGATAGTCCGTTACAAAACTCCCGCATTGCCTTTTTTTCTTATAGCATTTTTATGCGTGCTTGATCAAGCCAAATTAAAACTGGCTTTTAAGGGGAAAATCCGAACCAGGTAAAGCGTCCCTGATCCAACGCCAATTCCTTTTCTTGGAATGAAGTGAAATTTTGAATCTGAAATTCTATTTATTCCGGCTAACCTAATCTAAACTAAATATTCAATTAATTATTACAAATAATTGATAATAAGTTATTTATGATAAAAAATATATTTTATATATAAACTACATCTTAGGATCAATTTTTTTTTGATTTATTATTTTTAGAATAAACTGGTTTGGGTCCAACATTATGAATTACTACATTTAAGCTTTACGAATAGCACCGATAAGTTCTAATTGTAACTATTAACCAGGCAAGGCAATAAAGTGAATAAATTAATGGATATAAATCGCGTTCTCAGGTTAATGTATATCTCCACTTTGTTACTTGTGTGTAATAAAACCTTTTCACAGGGATCTGAAACCGACAAACTTGGATATTGTGTTAATCCGTTTGTAATGTATTATCAATATGATCCGTCTCTCGGCACACCTGCACCACCATATACAGTTACCTGGAGAATTAATGGAAACCTTGTCAGAACTGTAACAGCTACAAATTCTTATTCTCCATGGTTTCCGCAACCCACTTCCTGGCACGATTCTTTAGTTCCGCCGGTTACAGGATATACCTACAATGGTCTTTATCCGGCTGGCGCCTACACATATGTAGTCCGGATGACCAATTCATCCGGGTTTGACAGGACCTTTACCTGGAATGTTCAGTATGATTCATTAATTATAACAAAAACAGACGCTCCCGCAACCTGTGGCAGCCCTTCAACAGGCTCAATTTCAGTCACTGGATTTGGTGCAACTCAATTATCTGATTATACTATTGTTTTGAATCCAGGCGGTACACCTTTAACCGGAACGAGTTTTAATAATTTAGCCCCGGGAACCTATACCGTAAAAGTGGATGGCAAGCCTGGCATAGGCGGAGGATGGATTCAAAACGGGGTTGACAGAGGTCTGACATGTCATGATACATACACTTTCACAATAGTGCAACCTGCCATATTATCGGCAGTTGCCACAGCATCAAAAAATGCATCCTGCGGATTAAATAATGGTGAAGTAAGTGCAACTCCCTCCGGAGGTGTGCCGGGATATTTTTACACATGGAGTCCCGGTGGTGCGGTTTCGCAAACTGTTGCCGGTCTGTCGGCAGGGAGCTATACTGTTACTGTTACTGATGCGATGGGCTGCACAAATATATCATCCGTTTCGATTACGAATGCCGGGGCAATAACAGCCACAATAGGTACAACAAATAATGTAACCTGCTTCGGTTTAAGTAATGGAAATACAAGTGTCTCAGTCGGCAACGGAACAGCGAGCTACACATACAGCTGGAGCAACGGATCCAGTAATGTTCTTCCCACTGCAACGAATACCATTGGCAGCTTATCAGCGGGTAGCTATACAGTAACTATAACCGACAGCAATGGTTGTATTGCCAGCACAAATGTTACAATAACAGAACCTGCTGCACTTAACATTCCAACGCCTTCCACCAGTCCTTCCGTTTGCGGTAATAATAACGGAACCGCGGGCGTAACTCCAACAGGCGGCACCCCGGGGTACTCTTATTCCTGGAGCAACAATTCATCAGCTCAAACAGCTTCAGGATTATCTGCAGCTACCTATACCGTAACAGTAACCGATGCCAACACCTGCAGTCAAACTGCAACAGCAACAGTTGCCGGCACAGGCACAGCAACGATCAGCGCAACATCAGTTGATGAAACATGCTATGGTGCCAATAATGGCTCTGCAACTGTTACGGCGAGCGGAATCCCTCCGTATACATATAGCTGGAGTTCCAGCCAAACTACTGCCACAGTCAGCGGCTTATCACCCGGAACCTATTCTGTTACGGTAACTGCAGGAGGATGCCAGGCTGATACCGTAATTACAATTGCAGGTCCGCCTGACCTGGTAATTGTGGCCGCAGCCACTACCACCCCTTGCGGAAGCAGTACCGGCCAGGTTTCAGTAAGTCCGACCGGCGGTACAGGTGCGTACACCTTTCTTTGGTCGCCGGGAGGCGCTGTATCCCAAACCGTTTCCGGACTTGCCGCAGGAACGTATTCTGTAACGGTTACTGATAATAAAGGTTGTTCTAAATCAGCACCCGCCATTGTAAGCAGTATACCGGGTCCTTCCGCTTCAATTACAGGAACCACAGATGTTAATTGTAAAGGAACTCCGGATGGAACGATTACGGTAACCGCATCAAGCGGAACTTCACCATACAATTATACCTGGAACACTGCTCCCGTTCAAAACACCGCAATGGCAAACAATTTAGCTGGTGGCACCTATTCGGTTACCATAAGTGATGCGAATGGCTGTACTACGGTTACCAGCGCAACAATTACCGAGCCCCCGCTTTTAACCGCCACTAATCCGACGCCTCAAACTATATGTATGGGGCAAAATACGACGTTGAGCATTAGCGCTTCCGGAGGAACACCTTCCCACACGTATTCATGGTTGCCTGACGGATTAGTTGGTCCCACTGTAAATGTTAGCCCGACCACATCCACCACCTACACAATAATAATTACTGATTCAAAAGGATGTACAGTAACAAAAACTGTTATTGTCGCACTTAGCCCTCCCTTAATCGTAAATGCATCAGGCACACAAACAGTATGCGATAGCGGCTCAGCTCCGTTAAGCGCAAATGCCAGCGGCGGTATGGGCGCGCCTTACACCTATAGCTGGATGCCCGGAGGTTTAACCGGTCCGAACATAACTGTTAACCCATCGACGACCACTGATTATACAGTAAGTGTTACTGATGGATGCGGAACTCCGGCAGCAACATCGATGGTTACTGTAACTACAACTCCTCCACCCACAATACAATTTACCTCTGACATAACCGGCGGCTGCTCTCCACTTCTTGTAACATTCACAAATATCACCCCTAATGCAGCCTTTTGTTTTTGGGATTTCGGCGACGGATACACTTCAATAGCCTGTACTGACACACATACATATGTGGCACCGGGAATTTATCCTGTTAAATTAACAGTGACGGATACCAATGGCTGTGTAAATACACTCACAACGTCCGGAATGATCAGCACATCATCGCCAATAGCTGATTTTAACATGTCATCCACCAGTGTGAGCATATATGAACCATCAATCAATTTTACAGATAAATCGACCAGAGCCACGGGCTGGTTATGGGACTTTGGTGATACTACAAGCAACACGAACAGCAGTCTATTGACCAACCCATCGCACACTTATTCGGATACGGGTATTTATTGCATCAAATTAACAGTGCGGGATTCTGGCGGATGTACTGACAGCACAGTGAAGTGCTTAACCGTTAAGCCCCAGTTCACTTTTTACGTTCCGAATGCCTTTTCTCCGAATGAGGATAATATAAATGAGAGTTTTAACGGAAAAGGTTCAGGGATCACCCAATATAAAATGATCGTGTTTGACAGATGGGGTAATCTCATCTTTACAACCGATGATTTAAATGTAGGCTGGGATGGAAAAGTACAGGGTAAAAGCGGCAACCTTGTTCAGCAGGATGTGTACGTATATAAGATCGTATTGAAAGATATTTTCAGCCTGACGCATAACTATGTTGGTCATGTTACCGTTGTCAAGTGATCTGCAATTTAAGTCATTTATATCCTGTTTCCGCCTCATTTTAGTTTGAAAGATTGATCCGGCAAACCTCCACAAAACGCTTTAAATTTTATACTTTTATCATCTTGTAACAACATGGTGATGAGTTTTAACGATCTTTTCCGAAAAAAATCAGCCACCCAGGCTTTAAAACAGGAAGATTTTCCCGGAGAGCATGTTTCCCTTAATAAAGTGCTTCGCGTGCGGGATCTTACATTTTTCGGGATCGCAGCCATTATAGGAGCCGGGAGTTTCAGCAGTATGGGTGATGCCTGTTTCAATGGCGGACCCGGGGTTGTTTTTCTGTTTATAATGTGTGCAGTGGCCTGCGGGTTTACCGCTATGTGTTACGCAGAATTCGCTTCACGTGTTCCCGCTTCCGGCAGCGCATACACATATGCCTATGTTTCTTTCGGGGAGTTATTTGCCTGGATCATTGGCTGGGCATTGCTGATGGAGTATTCGATAGGAAATATTTATGTAGCCTTTTCCTGGAGCGGGTATTTCACCAACCTCCTGGATGGCGTTGGTATTCATTTACCCCAGTATCTAACAACAAATTACACATCGGCCCATGAGGCCTGGTTGAACAACACTCCGGGTGAAGGAATGAATGCGTGGAACACAGCCCCGCAACTTGGAGGTCTAAATATCATTTTTGACTTACCCGCCATATGCATCAACGCAGTTATTACCTGGCTTGTATATGTGGGAGTAAAAGAATCACGCAACTTCAGTAATGCCATGGTTATAACAAAACTTGTTATTATCACGCTGGTAATTGTAGTAGGGATATTTTATGTGGATATTGAAAACTGGACACCCTTTATGCCCAATGGTTTTGGCGGAGTAATGAAGGGTGTGGCAGCTGTTTTTTTTGCTTATATAGGTTTCGATGCTGTGTCGACGCTGGCGGAAGAAAGCGAGAACCCGCAAACCGATCTGCCGCGCGGCATGATCAATTCACTGGTTATCTGCACTGTAATTTATATCATCCTGTCCTTTGTCCTTACAGGTATGGTTTCCTACAGCCAGCTTGGTGTGAGCGATCCGCTTGCGGAAGTGTTTAACCTGAAAGGTGTAAAATGGATGTTGTTTACAGTTTCGATCGCCGCTGTTGTGGCGATGACAAGTGTATTACTCGTTTTCCAGATGGGGCAGCCACGTATATGGATGAGCATGAGCCGCGACGGTCTTTTACCTAAACGCTTTTCATCCATTCACCCTAAATATAAAACGCCCGGATTTTCAACAATTATTACGGGACTGGTAGTCGGTATCCCCATTCTTTTTACGGATGAAAAATTTGTACTCGACTTTACGAGTATAGCCACCCTATTTGCCTTCGCGCTTGTTTGCGGAGGAGTATTAATGCTTCCTCGCCACGAAAAACCTATCAGTAAGGGCCATAAAAGATTCCGCCTGCCCTATATAAACGGGAAATGGATAATCCCGATCGCTACATTGATCTCATTCGCGCTGGTCTCTTATTTCATCCCCGGGTTTATTACAAACAATTTTAATATCACCAATGAAACAGCAGCCTCGATGATTCCCATGCTGGTATTTTTTGTGCTTTGTATTACAATGGCAATTCTTTCATTCTTAAAGGAGCTTTCACTGATCCCTGTACTGGGATTACTTTCGTGCTCATTCCTGTTAACGGGAATGTCGGCCTCCAACTGGATATGGTTTTTTAGCTGGCTGGCAGCGGGCCTTGTTATTTATTTTGCATATAGTTTTAAAAACAGTAAATTAAATAAAGGCCTCACCTCCACCCTCTCCAAAGGAGAGGATGTTTAATTGGAGGAGGCAGGAGGAAAACATATGATAGCTTTAGTAACAGGTGCAACATCAGGGATCGGCAAGGCAACAGCATTGTTGCTGGCCAGGCATGGCTATGACATGATCATTACCGGGCGCAGGCAGGAAAGGCTCGATATTTTAAGCGCTGAAATAAAAAAAATATCGAACGCACATGTACTTTCACTGTGTTTTGATGTCCGCCACCAGGATGAAGTGACAAAGAATATCCAATCGCTAAAAGAAAACTGGAGCAAGATAGATGTATTGGTAAACAATGCCGGACTTGCCGCCGGGTTCAGTACGATACAGGAAGGGGTTGTTGACGACTGGGAACGTATGATCGACACCAACATTAAAGGATTGCTGTATGTAACCAGGATTGTTGCCCCGATGATGATAAAACACGGAAAGGGCCATATTGTGAACATTGGCTCGATAGCCGGAAAAGAAGTATATCCTAATGGCAATGTGTATTGCGCCACCAAATATGCTGTCGACGCGTTAAACAGGGCGATGCGCCTTGATCTTCTGCAGCATGGTATTCGTGTTACAGGCATACATCCCGGTATGGTGGAAACAGAATTTTCGATCGTGCGGTACAATGGCGATGAAGAACGTGCTAAAAAAGTTTATGCGGGTCTTAAACCGCTTACACCGGAAGACATTGCTGAAACCATTGCCTGGGCTTTAACCCGCCCTGCACATGTAAATATCACAGAAATTGTACTTACACCGACTGCACAGGGTAATGCCATAACCGCTGTACGAAAAGCCTGAACTTGAAACAGAAAGTATCACATACTATCGCGGCCCACAGGTCAAAGAGTTTTGTTATACTTCTTCTGGGTTTGTTTTCACTATGTATGCATGCACAGGATTCAGCACCCTCAAAAAAAATACGTACAAATAAACGCATGTATATAGGTATGGTCATTCCTTTTTACAGCAATAATAGGGATCATACGGATGAAACGAAAGGCAGTTTCGCGTTCAACATAGGCTTTAAAAAGATGTACAAACTATTTGGCACAGGTATCGAAACGGGTCTTGAATATCTGAACCAGGGACTTTCATTTCGTTCGTATTATTTTGCACCCGGTTATTCAAAACTGTATGATAAAACATTTCCGTTCACACATACCCTCAGAATGAACGAGTTTCAACTTCCCATATTATTAAAACAATCATTGGGAAAAGAAACACGACGCAAAACCACCTCCTATTTTACCTTTGGCTGGGCCTGGAGATATATATTGTATTCCAACACTTCTATTGAATCGATAAATGATGGCATACAGGTTTATGATGGTAAAACGAAGATCACGTTTGAGTATCCGTTCCCCTGGAGTCGTTTCGGATCATTGCTGCAAGGCGGATTGGGCTTACAATTCAATAACCTTCAAACCCAATCGGCATTATTTTTTGAGGCGAATTACAAATTATCGATCTCAAGATTCCATTATACGGGCAGGAACAATAGTAATAATCTCTTTATAAAAGATTCAAACTTATCGATCAATGTTGGATATAAATTTTAACTCATTTGGCTAAGTCAGAATCGTTAATATGCCTTCCATAACCGTAAAAAACATACCTGATTTTAAAGAGGCGGCAGCAAAACTTCTGGAAAATAATCCCGGAAGAAAACTGTTTGCCATAAAAGGAGTGATGGGCGCGGGAAAAACAACATTCATTAAGGCTATTTGCAAACAGCTTGGTGTGAAAGACACTACCGGCAGTCCAACCTTTTCAATCATTAATGAATATCTGGGACAGAACGGATCAAAGATCTGTCATTTTGATTTCTATCGCATAAAAAACATTGAAGAAGTATATGACATTGGCTATGAAGATTATTTTTACTCCAATGCCTGGTGCTTTATCGAATGGCCGGAGAAAATAGCCGGATTAATGCCTGCGGATACAGTTGAAGTGGAAATAAGTGTAAATGGTACGGAAAGGGTGATTAGTTATTGAGTTATTGGGTTATTGGGTTATTGGGTTATTGGGTTATTGAGTTATTGAGTTATTGGGTTATTGAGTTATTAAGTTATTGGGTTATTGAGTTATTAAGTTATTGGGTTATTGGGTTATTGAGTTATTGGGTTATTGAGTTATTGGGTTATTGAGTTATTGGGTTATTGAGTTATTGGGTTATTGAGTTATTGAGTTATTGAGTTATTGAGTTATTGAGTTATTGAGTTATTGAGTTATTGGGGTATTGAGTTATTGGGGTATTATATTATTGGGGTATTGAGTTATTGGGGTATTGAGTTGTTGAGTTATATGTTATTAAGTTATTGAAGTAACTAACAACAAAAACAGTACACTTTCGGCAAGAATGATTAAATTTAGTGGCCTAAAAAATTCTTTATGAAGTCATCTAAAGATCTGATTAAATCCTTATCACAAACGGCCCTGATGCCTCAGGAGGAAACCCTCGAGATTTCTAAAAAGAAAGGCCGGCTCAACATAGGTATTCCCCGTGAAATTTCGTTCCAGGAGAACAGGGTGGCACTTGTTCCCGATGCGGTAAGCTTGCTGGTCAATAACGGGCATCAGGTGGTTGTGGAAACCAACGCCGGCAAAATGTCGAATTTCCAGGATCATGATTACAGTGAGGCGGGAGCTCAGATCGTTTATACACCCGAAGAAATATATAAAAACTCGGAGATCATTGTAAAGGTCGCACCTCCTTCACCGGAAGAAATTGAATTCATGCGGCCTAGGCAAACGCTGTTTTCGGCTTTACAGCTTACCGTGCAGCCCGAAAGTTACATCAAGCATTTAATGGGTAAAAAAGTTACCGCTATTGCTTACGACCTATTGAAGGATGAAGAGGGAATATATTCTGTGATACGTTCCATGAGTGAGATAGCAGGAGGAGCATCGATACTTATCGCAGCTGAATACCTGAGCAATGTGAACAACGGGCAAGGCGCTATGCTCGGAGGCATATCAGGTATATCACCAACAGAAGTAATCATTCTCGGCGCAGGTACAGTAGGTGAATTTGCTACCCGTGCCGCATTAGGACTGGGTGCTTCTGTTAAAGTGTTCGACAATTCAGTTTATAAATTACGGCGCCTGCAAAGTGTGTTGGGTACGCGTGTTTTTACATCGATCATACAGCCACGCGTATTGGCCAAGCACCTGAAAACGGCCGATGTTGTTATTGGCGCCATGCGTGCGAAAGAAGGCCGTACACCATTGGTGGTTACTGAAGAGATGGTGGCTGACATGAAAGTAGGATCGGTAATTGTTGATGTAAGTATTGACCAGGGCGGCTGTTTCGAAACGTCCAAAACTACCAATCATACCAATCCCGTTTTCCGTAAACATGGTGTTATACACTATTGTGTTCCAAACATTGCATCGCGCGTTTCCCGCACTGCATCGTATGCATTAAGCACTATATTTGGCTCCATTCTTCTTGATATAGGAGAAGAAGGCGGAGTGGAAAAAATGCTGAAATACCATGCAGGTGTACGTAATGGTGTGTATATTTTTAACGGCAGCCTTACCAACAAATACCTCGGCGATCTGTTAAAACTGAAATATAAAGACCTTGATCTGCTAATAGCGGGGATTTAGTTTGCTTGGTCAGTTATCAGTTGTTTGTTGTCTTGTGAAACCAACCAACAACCAACAACCACAACCAACAACCACAACCAACAACCAACAACCAACAACCAACAACCAACAACCAACAACCAACAACCAACAACCAACAACCAACAACCAACAACCAACAACCAACAACCAACA